>JAGYKZ010000069.1 GCA_018401385.1 Roseicyclus sp. | reverse complement strand
TTGCGCAAACCGTCCTCGGCCTGCCCCAAACGACCCAAACGCAAATTGGCGGAGCCAATAGCGCTCATGAAATCGGCTGTGAGGCCCTGCGCGCCCGCAGCGCGATAATAGGCGCGCAAGGCAAGGTCATACTCCCCCGCCTCCATAAGGCGATGTCCAACGGTAAGGCCATCCACGGCCTCGCCTGATGGATCGATCACCGCCCGCTCTGCGCGCGCCTCAAGTTGGCTTTGGATAGGGTCGCCGCACCCTGCAAGGGCAAGAGCGGCCCATATCGCAAGACTGCCAAACCGCCGCGTGCCCATGCCGTCAACCGCCGCCAAAATTTTGTAAGATGTCATACACCACAGGTCCGATGAGGATCAGCAGCAAAGGCGGCAGGCAAAACATCATCGTGCCGAGGGTCAATTTTGTGGGCAGTTTATTGGCGCGCTCCTCGGCGCGCATGACGCGCTTGTCGCGCATCTCATCAGAAAACACCCGGATCGCCTCCGAAATCGAAGAGCCGTAATTGGTGGATTGGATCAATGTTGTTACAAAGCTGCGCACATCCTGCACATCGACCCGATGCGCAAAATCGCGCAACACGGTGGGGCGGTCTTTACCTGCTTTCAGCTCAAAGGCCACGATCTCCAACTCATCCGCCAAAGCAGGGTAGGCCGAGCGCAATTCCTTGGAAACCCGCACAATCGCTTGGTCCAAGGATTGTCCTGCCTCGACACAGACGAGCATCAGGTCCAGTGTATCGGGAAAGCCGTAAATCACCTCCTCCATCCGCGACTGGAGGCGCTTGGTCACGATATATTTAGGCAACATATATCCGATACATCCCGGCACAATCACGCTCAGGGAAATAACTTGGATCGTGCCACTGCTGAGGAATAAGCCATAGATCAGCCCCAAAATCAGACCACCAATCCCTAAGGCGAATTGGGCAAAGTGAAAATTGCGCACGGCATCGCGGTTACGATAGCCCGCGCGGATCAGCCTCATCCGCGTTGCGTCCAATTCTTTGGCATCTGTGGGTTCTAGAAATTGCTTGTAGCGGTCAAGGCGATTGTCGCTGTTGGTGAGACGCAATGCCCGCGGCTGACCTTGTGCTGGGGTCTCTGACTTCACGCGCAGGTCAAGCTTTTGAAAGCGGTCCTTTGGCTTAATCAGCAAAATCGGCAATGAGAGTGCGATCAAAATCACACCGATGATGCCCAACACCGCCATGACCCCAAGATCACCAATGAAATCCTCGACCATACGCGAGAGGCTGTGCCAGATTTGATTAAGCATCGTCCTGCCCCTTTATACTTTGATGTTGACCATCATTTTCATGAAAAACACGTTTACCGCCATCAGCGCAAAAACGGTCAGAGCGCCGGGGATAAAATAGCTGCTCTCTTTGATCCCATCAAAATAATCAGGCTTCATCAGATGCAGGGCCACCAGCATCAGCGCAGGGAAACTTGACAGGAATTTTCCAGAAAATTTTGCTTCGGAGGTGATCGCTTGGACACGGCGAAACAGTTTGAATCGCGCGCGGATTACCTTGCCCAGACCATCCAAAACATCCGCGAGGTTGCCTCCCGAAGTTTGCGAGATCGACACAGAGACAGCCAAGAAACGCAGGTCTTGATTGTCAAGACGCTCCGCCAGATCCGCCAAACCTTGGGCAATATCACCCCCATACGCCGCTTCATCAGCAATCAGGCCCAGTTCGGTGCCAAGCGGGTCAGGGATCTCCTCGGTAATTGCGGCAAGCGCGGCACTGAACGGATGCCCCACACGCAGACTGCGGACCAACAGCTCAACCGCATCTGGCAGTTGTTCTTCGATCAATTTCAGCCGCGCTTTAGCCTTGCTGGAAATAAAGACATGAACGGCAAAGCCCCCACCTGCGAGGCCCAGAAGGAGTTTCACAAGGGCGTCCAATTCGGTCACCACGCTCAAACCCGCAAAAATCGCCACCGCAAGGCCCAAGATTGCTGCCACAAGAACCTTCAATGTCAGGTTCAAATTGGCACGGCGACTGAGCAGCATTAAACCGCTGAGGAACGGGATTTTTACCGTGCGGCCTTGTTTGTTGATTTCTCGGCGCAGCGTGTTGAGAACATCCTGGCGGGTTTTTCCCGCCTCCAACATGGCCACACGGCGGTTGAACCTTGCGGCTTTGGTGAGGGTCGCACCAAAGACGACCAAGTATAGCCCGCCCACAAACAACAATGTGCCTGCGAAAATTCCGATATAGATCAGCGTTTCGACCGTGAATTGCATGATTTTATCCCCTTCGCATCAAAGACCTAAACCGCAGGTTCATATATTTCAGGTGGAAGCTCATAGCCCCATTGGCGGAACCGTTCCGAGAAATGGGACCGCACACCACACCCCGTGAAGCGGCCAATGATCTTGCCGTTCGGCTCGAGGCCGAGGCGTTGATAGCGAAACACCTCCTGCATCGAGACAATCTCGCCCTCCATCCCCGTAATCTCGGTGATCGAAACCATGCGGCGGCTGCCATCTTGCAAGCGGGACGCCTGCACGATCAGGTTGACCGCGCTGGCAATCTGCGCGCGGGCCGCCTTGAGCGGCATATCAATCCCCGCCATGGCGATCATATTTTCTAATCGGCTGACCGCATCGCGGGCATTGTTTGCGTGGATGGTGGTCATCGACCCGTCATGGCCTGTGTTCATGGCTTGCAACATATCGATGACTTCCTCCCCACGGGTTTCGCCCACGATGATCCGATCAGGACGCATCCGCAGCGCGTTGCGCAGACAATCACGCTGGGTGACGGCACCCTTGCCCTCGATATTGGGCGGGCGGCTTTCCATGCGCCCAACATGAACCTGTTGCAGCTGCAATTCGGCCGTGTCTTCGATGGTCAAAATCCGCTCTTTGTTATCGATAAAGGATGACAGCGCATTGAGGGTGGTGGTTTTCCCCGACCCCGTGCCGCCAGAGACAATCACATTGAGGCGCGTGGCCACAGCCGCCTCTAGATATTTCGCCATATCATCAGAAAACGCTCCAAACCTGATCAAATCCTCGATTTTGAGCTTTTCCTTTTTGAATTTGCGAATTGAGACAAGGCTGCCATCCACCGCTACGGGCGGCACCATCGCGTTAAAGCGTGATCCATCCTTCAGCCGCGCGTCCACATAAGGGGTCGACTCATCCACCCGCCGCCCAACGGCGGACACGATTTTATCTATAATGCGAAACAGGTGCTTTTCATCCTTGAAACGCACCGAGCTGAGTTCTAACCGACCGCCACGTTCGATAAAGATGCGGTTCGGACCATTGACCAAAATATCCGCAATCGTGTCATCGCGCAAAAGCGGCTCCAACGGACCAAGGCCCATCACCTCGTCAAAAAGCTCCTCTTGGATGGTTTGGCGATCCTCGCGGTTCAGCAAGACCCCCATCGCGCCCAGTTCTTCGGAGGCAATCGCATTAATCTCGGCGCGCAATTCCTGCGGTTGCGCCGTATCCAAAGCCGCAAGATTAAGATTGTCCAGAATGCGGTGATGCAAATCACTTTTCAGCTCATCAAGACGCGCGCGGCGTTTCAGGTCGCGCTCGTCCTCAATGGGGTGCACAACGGGTTTTGGCGGCACACTTGCCGCCTGCGCCGCTGCGGGTGTTTGCGGTTGCTTGACCGCTGCCGCCCCATCCATTTGTGGTTTTTTATAACGTGAAAACATCCCCAACCCCCAATTTATGCGGCGCTTGCCGTTTGTGCCAAGCCAGCGTGCAGGCTGGTCGCGATTTTCTGTATCTCGCGGCGCAACGGATTTTTGCGGGCGCTGATGGCCAATGGCTCCCCTTGGTCACAGGCTGCGGAAACCTGCTTGCCGCCGTCTGGAAGAAGCGTCTTGATGGACACATCCAAACTATCGGCCAAGCGCTTGATCCGCGATTTTCCGTTGATATCCGTGAGGCCCGGAGCGCGATTGAGAATGAATTTCACCCGGTCAATCGGCAAACCTTCGCTGCGCAATGCACGGGCAAACCGCAAGGCGTTTTGCGCCGATCGCATTTCCAACTCCAGAATTGCGAAGTAAATATCAACCTCGTTGAGGATCGTGTCGCTCCAGCCCGTCAGCGCGGCTGGCAAATCAATGACAACCAAGTCAAAATTCTTACGCGCAAGTGAGATCAGCGCGCGCAGATCATCAGGGCCAATCATGTCCAAGGGCAGAATATCGGATGGCGCGGTAAAGACAGAAAGCTTGTCTCGGTATGTCAGCATGGCCTGACGCAACGCATCGCTGTCCATGCTCTGCAAATCTGAAAGAATTTCTACAATAATATCGCGGCGCGGCAAATCAAGCAAAGTGGCCACATTCCCAAACTGTAGGTCGAGATCGATCACACAAACCTTGGGTGCGATGGCATCTTTCAAACTGGCATCAATCGTGGCCATTTCCCATGCGAGATTAACTGCAAAAGAGGTGCCGCCCACCCCGCCTGCAAGCCCATGCACCGCAAAAACCGAACCTTCGCCCCCCATGGGCTTTGCCAGACCACGCGCCGCGCTGAGGGTCTGCATCGTCCCTTCGGTTGTGTTTTGCGGCGCCTGCATCACCCGCGCGACAGCCTCCTTAAGAGCACCATCAGGCAACGGATATGGCACGAAATCATCTGCACCTAGTTTTAGAAACTGGTGCAGCATTGCGGGGCTGACATCGCTCGCAACAAGCAAAACCCGAATGCCACGGGATTTTGCGCGGCGAATGATTTCACCGACCATCCCAATCTCGGCCTCCTCCCGATGGCTGACAGCCACCGCGATCAGTTTCAGGCTTTTCGCCTCAGGCTGCGCGAAATATTCAACCGCATCCGCAAAGCTCAGATCACCCCATTTATCGCCCCATAGACGCTCCATATCTTCGATCAAAAGATCAAAGTGATAGACATCTTGGGCAACAGTGCAGGCCACAGGGGCCTCAAAGGGCTGGTCTGTCGGTTCAACGTCCAAATCCGCGCTCATCTGCTCACTTCCAATTTACCAAAACCGCTTATTTACTGGATCTTCTGGGCCATGGCATAATGACCACCCCTTAAGACCCATTGCGGGTTAGGGTGGTTATCGCGACAAACTGCGGCGAGATTGGGGCCAAAAAGCCGAAACACTGAGGAATTTTCAGCGCCTTTGTCAGAAATATCAGAACAAAGCGGCGTTAACTCCAAACGGCGTCAATTCTCGGGGGCTGTAGCGGCTGTGGCCATTGCGCCCGCGATAACGGCAGGATCAAACCCGTGTTTGGTGTGGCAGGTGCCGCCGCCGCTTGACGTTGTTGGGCGGCATGACGAGATAGATGATCCAGGTTGCGCTGCGCGCTGCGATGCGCCATGATATGTTTTGCATCGTGGGGTTGCCAAAACCGCCCTCGTCCAAATCTGCCCCCAGCGGGGTAGTGAAGGTCTCACAAGCGGTCAGGATGGATAGGGCCAAAGCACCCATTATAAAACGTGCAATCATGGGGTTACTCCATCACATATCCGTAGGAACCGCTGAAATCCTGTCGCGCCACATCGCCTGCTGCGCCACCACGCCCCGCGCCCGTTGTGCGCCCCAACAAAAACAAATCGCTTTCAGTGGGGATGGTCACACGGTCCGTGGGCAAGGCCAAGGCGGAGCTTGTGGTGGGTGACACGAGATGCGCGGTCACGATAATCACGAGTTCGGTTTGCTCGCGCTGATATGAGGCGGAGCGGAACAAAGCCCCAATCACAGGCAGATCGCCAAGCCAAGGAACCTGACCGATGGAATTGCGGAAATCATCTTGCAACAGCCCCGCGATGGCAAAACTTTCTCCATCGCGCATTTCCACGGTGGTCGATGCAGACCGCGTGCGCAAGGATGGCACTTGGTTGCCCACAAGCGTCACTGTTTCACCCAAGGAGGACACTTCGGTGTCCAGCTGAAGGTTGATCACACCGTCACTGACCACGGTGGGCGTGAAATTCAATTGAATACCGAATTCCTTGAATTCGATGGCGGGCCCGTTGTTGGTCTGCACAGGCACAGGGAATTCACCGCCCGCCAGAAACTTGGCAGGCTCGCCTGATAGCGCCGTTAAATTTGGTTCAGCCAAAGTTCGCACCAAACCTTCGACCTCAAGCGCCTCAAGCAAAATTCCCATTTGCGCGGCCCCTGCACCAAAGGTCACGGAAAGCGCGCCCTGACGCCCCAGAAGCGCGCCATTTGAGGCGAGGCCAGAAGGCAATGTGGGGGCGGCAAATCCAGTCCCTTCAATCAAATTTCCAGTGCCTGTCAAAACTTCAGATGCCCCACCCGAAAAACTCGATGAAAGGGTCTGGCGCACATTGCGCGACATTTCAGAAAAACGGACTTGCAACATCACCTGCTGCGCGCCCCCCACCGTCAGTAGGTTTGACACACGGCCAGGCGCATAGCGGTCGGCCAGTTGCATCGCACTTTCGGCAGCGGCAAGCGAACTGGCCCGCCCCGATAGGACGATCCCATCATTTGCGGTGCGCACTTCGATCTGGTCATTGGGCAGGATTTCGCGCAAACGCTCGCGCAGCTCGGTGACATCGGGCACCACCTGCACCTCGACATTGGCGATCAGGCGACCTTCCAACGACAAAAGCGTCATGGTCGTCCGCCCAGGGGTGCGGCCCAGCACATAGATACTGGTCTCGGAAAGGGTTGCAATATCTGCAATGCCAGGATTTGCGATGGACAATTCTGCAAATGGCGCATCGCTTTCGACCACAACCGCGCGGTTCATCGGAACCCGCAAGGTGGAGGAGGTGCCGCCCTCAACAACCCTCAAAGATTGGGCCAACACGGGCGCAACGGGAAGCGTGAACAAAGCCAAAAACACCAATAAAATTGGCGCTAATCTGGTGCGACCCATGATCCGTATCTGCATCGTGATCCTGCCTCTCTGATCACATTATTAATTTTTTATATATGTTTTTTGTAATTATGTCCGAGATTGGCCAATTTTGCAAGCAATCCTTGCAGCGCAAAAACACGGGCAGGTGGGAAGGGAGAACCACCTGCCCGCAGTCGTTTGACCTCAGTTATTCGCGCAAGGCACAGGCACAATCTGGATTTCACCCCCACGGCGTGTGCGCACGGAACACACCTGCGGGGCCTGTGCCACTTCGGCAGGGGCGGCAGGTTCATTCGTAATCCCCAGAATGTCGTCCAATCCAACCTCGACCATTCCGCTTTCGGTTTCATCACCCACGCCGACAAGGGCAAGGGACAAGGTGCCCGAAGCCTGCGCTTGGGCGAGCGCCCCGATGCGCTCTGGCGGCGCCTCAACCGTGATGGTGCGGGCCAGCATGGGATTGTTTTGATCTTGATCCGATTGCTGATCCACCGCGATGATCTGCAAATTGGTTTGAATCAGGCGCGTGACCCGTTCACCGCGACCACCGCCTGTCCAATAGACATCCACCCGATCCCCTGGACGGATGAACCCTGCAACGCCCGTGGTTACATCAACACTGATGGAGAAGGCGCGCATCCCAGAGCCAAGCCGCGAGGCAACGCCCGCATCTTGCCCCGGTTCGGTTACCTTGGCGCGCAAAAGCGGCTCGTTGCGTTCGATGGCGCGCAGGGCCATCCGTTCGCCCTCCGCATCGGGGGGAAAAACCTGATCGATGCTGGTAAATGCGCCCATCGGCACAAATGCGGCAGGCCAGTCAATCACCCGCACGTAGCTGCGATTGAGTGTCTGGCCGTAGCGCAGTGGCGCGGTCACGATGACCACCTCAGTGGTTTCAATCACCGCTTGGCGTTGCTGGTCCAACGCGGTGCTGTATTGATCCATC
>JAGYKZ010000068.1 GCA_018401385.1 Roseicyclus sp. | reverse complement strand
CAATGGCATCGCGGTGGAGCTGCCCGATGGCCGCCGCTATGGGGTGGTGCAAATCGCGGGCCTTGTGGCGCGGCGCATCCTGTGTTGGAGCGTGGTTGACGAGGTGATGGAACGCGGTCAGCGCTTTGGCCTGATCCGCTTTGGCTCGCGACTGGATATCTATCTGCCCGAAGGCGCGGAGCCTCTGGTCCAGATCGGGCAAACCATGGTCGCGGGGGAAACCGTGATCGCGACCCTCAACGCCGCAGCACCAGAATGAGGCGCGGGCAATGAAACGTCTGTTCTCGCGCAATTCGGACACCGAGGGCGTGCCCTTCGCGCTGCTGCTGCCCAATCTGGTCACGTTGACGGGGATGTGTCTGGGGCTGACCTCGATCCGCTTTGCGATGGATGGACGGTTCAAAACAGCGGTGGTTTTGATCTTGCTCGCGGCGGTGATGGATGGGCTGGACGGGTTGATCGCACGGCGGCTGAATGCCACCTCACGGCTTGGTGCGGAATTGGACAGCCTGTCTGATTTTCTCTGCTTCGGCGTGGCCCCCGCGCTATTGGTCTATCAGCTGATGCTCAACAGCACAGGCTCCTTCGGGTGGATCGCGGTGTTGACCTTTGCTGGGGCGTGCTGCCTGCGCCTTGCACGGTTCAACGTGATGCGGGCCGACCCAGAAAAACAGGACGCCGCCACCGATGCGCCCGATTTGGATGATGTGATCGAAGAGGTGGAAAACAGCAAACCCCATTTCATTGGCGTCCCTGCGCCCGGCGGTGCCATGCTGGGGCTTTTGCCCGTCTATTTGGTCTTTGCGGGCTTTGATCTTCCGATGCAACAGCCGATCATCGGTGCGATCTGGCTGTGCCTCGTGGCTATTTTGATGATTTCCACCTTGAAAACCTTCTCGCCAAAGGCACTGAAAATTCCGCGTTGGTCCATCGCGCCCTTGATGATCGTGACCGTGGTTTTTGTCGGCCTGATCTTCTCCACACCATGGACCCTGTTCGCCGCGATTTGCGGCGGTTATGGCGCATTAATTGTGGGAAATATCATTCGCGCGCGCGGGCAGCTTTTCGGCTAGGCGCTTTTTTGGGTGCAGGTGCTTTGATCTTATACAGCGGCACCCGCGCCCGCAGCGAAGCGCGCCCGATCATATGGGCCCCAATGGGCGCGGTCGCCATCAAAAAGACCATGATCGCGATGATCCGAACCGTCACGGCCCAATCCAGAAAATAGACCACCGCCGCAAAAAGCACCAAACCCGCCCCAAGCGTGCCCGCCTTGGTCGAGGCGTGCATCCGGATCAAGACATCAGGCAGGCGCAAAATGCCCAAGCCCGCCGCCATGGCAAAAAACGCACCAACCATTAGAACGATACCGACCAGATAATCCATCACGGCTGCCCCTCTTCATCGCTCTGGCTTTGTTGACGCTGCGCATAACGTTCCACATAACGGGCCAAGGCCACGGTCGCGAGAAACCCGACCAAAGCCAAAACAAGCGCCACATCGAGAAATGCGGGCTTATTTTCTAAAATCGCGAAAATACCGCAAAAGACGATGATCAAGACGGTCATCAAGTCCAAGGCCACCACACGATCAGGCAGGCTTGGCCCGACCACAAGGCGGATGAATGAAAAGATCAGACCCGCCAAGAGCAAGATCATAGAAACGGTCAAAGAAAAATTCAAAAACGCCGATTCAATCATGGCTCTACCGCCTCCTTCACCCAGCGCTCCATCCCGTCTTTCATGGATTTGATCAATTCATCCTTATCCGTGGCAAACATGGCATGGACGGTCAGGGTCTTACGATCCTCGGACACGTCAATGGACAATGTGCCCGGTGTCAGTGAGATCAGATTGGCCACCAATGTGATGCCGATATCGCTTTTCACATCCAACGGCATTTCGACCAACGCGGGTTCTGCGCTTTGCCCGGGCGTGATGACATCCCAGATCACTTGGAAGGAAGAGATGAACAATTCGACATGGAACATCACGATCAAACGGCCCCATCGCCATACGGCCAAGGTGTAGCGGCGGTCCACTTGAAAAAACGGGGCCAGCCACAGAAGGGCCAAATAGCCAAGCAAGAACCCAAAAGCGAGGTTAAGCGGACTCATCGCACCCGTGAAACCCGCCCATGCAATCGCCAACAGCAGGTTGAAGAAAAACAGTCCCATCAATTCCCCTCCACAATCACGGCTTGGCCCGCAGCGCTTTGTGACGCTGCCACCGCATCGGGTCCAAGCACCGCATCAAGGTAATCGGTCGGGTTGAGCAATTGATCCGCCGCCGTTTCCACAAACGGGTAGAACACCCCAGGGAACAAGCCAATGATCACCGTCATCACGGCCAAGGCGATGATGGGCCACATCATCGCACGCCAGTCATGGCGGCTGAGGCGCGATAGTTTTGGCGCGATATTGTCAGGATGCGGTGTCCAAAACGCCTCCGCCCAGATCTTGGTCATGGAAAAGACGGTCAGCAAGCCCACAAAAAGCGCAGCACCCGCCACGATCCACAGTTCCAGCTCAAGCGAGGCGCGAATGACGATGAATTTCGCCCAGAACCCAGACAGAGGCGGGAAGCCCGCCAGCGAGAAAGCAGGGATCAAGAACAACACCGCCAAGAGCGGGGCATGGGTGTATAGCCCGCCAATGCGCGCCAATTCCGTGCTGCCCGCAATCCGATTGGCCACGCCAGAGATCAAGAACAGGTTCGCCTTCACGATGATGTGGTGCAGCAAATAGAACACCGCGCCAATCAATCCCAAAGGCGTCATCAAGGCCAAACCCAACACCATATAGCCGATTTGGCTGATGATGTGGAACGAGAGGATGCGGCGAAAATCGCTTTGCGCCGCCGCGCCCAAAACGCCCGTGACCATGGTCAAAACCGCAACCCACAACAGGACGGTTTCGATCAATTCGGGATCATGGGTGAAGATCAATGTGAAGGCACGGATCAGCGCATAGACCCCCACCTTGGTCAACAGCCCCGCAAACACGGCGGAGACCGCGAAACTGGGCGTGTGGTAAGAGGCAGGCAGCCAGAAGAACAGCGGGAATACAGCGGCCTTGACGCCAAAGGCCACCATGAACATGATCGCGACCACGCTGAGTAGCCCCTTGTTCTCAACCTCCTGCACCGCGAAATGCAGATCCGCCATATTGAGCGTGCCCGTCATCCCGTAAAGCAGGCCAACCCCTGTGAGGAACATCACGGTCGAGACAAGATTGAGCATGACGTATTTTACCGCCCCGTCAATCTCCTGCTTTGAGCCGCCAATGACCAACAGCCCGAAGCTTGAGATCAGCATCACCTCGAACCAGACGTAAAGGTTAAAGAGGTCAGCTGTCAGAAACGCGCCCGTAACCCCCGCCAAAAGCAGGTGAAACAACGCATGAAAGCCCAGCGCCTCGGTGGATTTTGAAATGTCCGCGAAGGAATAAAGCGCCACGGCAACGCCGATGATCCCCGTGATGACGACCATCGCAGCGCCCAAGTAATCAGCGGCCAGCGCAATACCAAAGGGCGCATCCCATCCCCCAAAGACCCGCGATCACACCTTTATCCAAAACGGTAGAGTCAGAATGAGGGCGGCGACCAAATGCAAAACCGCGCCAAAGAGCGACACCCATTTTCCAGCCACGCTGCGGCGTGCCAAGAAGGCAATAATCGCTGTGAAAAACGGCAAAAGCAGCGGGGCGGAAAGAGTCCAAATCACGCTTTATCCTCCTTGGGTTCCGCCACGCGCATTTCATCGCCATGCAATGTCCCAAGCCCCGTATAGGCGCGAAACACCAACATCAGGCTGAAGGCAAAAAGACCAAATCCGATCACAATCGCGGTCAACACCAGCGCCTGCGGCAGCGCATTGGCCACGATCCCGACAGGGGCATCCGCGCCTTCTGGCACAAGAGGCGGCGCGCCCTCGGTCAGGCGGCCCGATGTGAAAATCGCCAAATTCGCTGCGTTTGAAATCAACAGCAAACCGAACAGAAAGCTCATCACATTGCGCGCAAGCATCAAATACACAGCCGCCGCAACGAGAACACCGATCAGAAGGGCCAGACCTGTCTCCATCACACCTCCTCCTCAATCGCGAAAACAAGGGTGAGGATGGCCCCCATGACGACCAAATAAACCCCGATATCAAACAGCAATATCGAAGACAGAGGCAGGCCCTTGGACCCTTCCTCGGCAAAGAGGAAAAGCCACAAACCGCTGAACGGCGCTTTGTTTGCAAACAGGGCCGACAATCCAGCCACGGCCGATGCGCCCAGACCAATCATGGCCAGATTTTGTGGCTCGATCCGCAGCGCTTTGCGCGCCTCTGCGACCGACCCCGCAATGGCAAACAGAACGAAGCCCGTGGCCCCGATCAACCCACCAATAAACCCACCGCCCGGTTCATTGTGACCGCGCAGCAGCATATGGATGGAAAACACCAGAAGGATGGCCGCCAGATAGCGGCTCGCGGTTTTGAGGATCAGCGAGTTCATTTCCCTTCTCCCTTCTTGTGATAGGCCGTGGCGCGCAGCAAGGCATAAGCCGCAATCCCCGCAACCGCGACAACGGCGATCTCGCCAAATGTGTCAAGCGCACGGAAATCCACCAAGATCACGTTCACAATATTGCGGCCATAGGCATCCACCCATGCGGATTGTTCAAAAAACGTGGTCAGGCGCAAATCAAGCGGCCCCTGCACAACCCCCATCATGATCAGGGTCATCGTGCCGCCAAGCCCAACCGCGATCAGTGCATGGCCCGCGCGGAACGGGTTTTTGCCCCCCTCATAAAGACGCGGTAATTTCAGCATCACGGTTGCCACCAAGATCACCGAAAGCGTCTCGACCAGAAGTTGCGTGATCGCCACATCGGGTGCGCCGAAGGTGATAAAGATCATCGCCACGCCAACGCCCACAACACCGATGGCGATCACAACCATAAGGCGCGAGGTCGCTCGGGTGGCTGTCACTGCGGCCATTGCGGTCACAACCAAAATCGCGGCCACCGCAAAGCTCATATCCGAAAGGTCAAAATTCCAACGGAAGGCGTTGCGCAACAGACCTGTGGCGACCAGCGACACCAACAAGGTCAGGAAGGTCCAACGCATATAATCGCGCAAATCCCCGGTTTGGATGATTGCGGTCAGGGCCGCTGCAAAGCGCTTGAGCCCGTCAATCAGCACGTCCCATCCATTGTCAAAAGCGGGCAAGCGCGTGAGGGTCGCGATCAGCCATGCCCGAACAGTGCCGTGGAAGGCATAGATCACGCCCCCCAAGGCCAAGGTCGCACCAGACAACAGCAAGGGCAGGTTAACGCCATGCCACAGGGTCAGCGTCTTTGCCATATCAGGTGTGCCCAACAGACCTGCAACCGTGGGTGCCACGAGCGTATTTTGCAAAAGCGATGGTGCAAGGCCAAAAACCAATCCAAGCGCGGCCAAGATCACGGGTCCTGCAAGCATTTGCCAAGGGGCCTCATGCGGAATTTTGGGCAAGGTCTGTGGCGAGCTGCGCCAAAACGGACGCAATGCCACGATGCCCGCCACGGCCACCATTAGCGCATTGGCCGCCAAGGCCGCAGCCGTGACCAACACAGGCGCGCTGATCGCGTCCAAAGCGCCCGCATAAAGCAATTCCTTGCCGATGAAGCCCAGCAACGGCGGTATCCCCGCCATGGAGAGCGCGGCCAAAGCCGCAGCCAAGGCCGTGATCGGCATCAGTCGCCCCAAACCACCAAGCTGGGAAACTTCGCGTGTGCCTGTCTCATGGTCAATCGCGCCAACCACCATAAACAGCGCCGCCTTATAGAGAGAGTGCACAATCAAAAACGTGATAAAACCTGTCATCGAATAGGCATCACTTTGCCCCAAGAAAAGCGTCAAAGTGCCAAGCGCCATCAGGGTCGTATAGGCCAGCGCCTGCTTCAAATCGGTCTGCCGCAGCGCAAGGATCGAAGCCCATACGGCGGTTGCGGCCCCTGCAACTGTCAGCGACCAAATCCAAAGTGATGTATCGGCAAAGGCGGGATGGAAGCGCGCCAACAGGTAAACCCCTGCTTTGACCATGGTGGCGGAGTGCAAAAAGGCGGATTAATGGGCGTAGGTGCCGCCATCGCATTGGGCAGCCAGAAATGAAACGGAATTTGCGCCGATTTGGTGAATGCGCCCAAAAGGATCAGGACTGTGCGCCCGTAAAGAAACGATGCTCCGGTCAGCCCTCGACCTGCACGATCTCGAAATCCGGGTGCTGCCTGCGATAGAGGCCAAGAGGATCAACCCGCCAATAGCGCAGTGCCCCCGCACCTGTCAAAAACAGCGCCTGAAGCGCATTGCGCCGCGCTTTGGCCTCGGCATTATTGAAACCGATCAACAGGTAGGATGTGATCGTGGTCAATTCCCAAAACACGAACAGGGCTATGATGTCATCCGCCAAAACCACGCCCAGCATCGCCAGCATGAAGGAGAACAGATACAACGCAAAGCGCCCATATTCTGGATGCCCGTTGAGATAGCTGGAGGCGTAAAGCATGATCAGCGTGCCGATGCCCGAGATCAGGAGGCAGAAGGTGAGGGCCAATCCATCGACCCGAAAGGCCAAGGCCACATCCAAGCCCGGCAGCCAAGCCCAGCTCCACTCAGGTGCAAGGCCAGCGGAGACATCGCCCATCATGCCCACAAAAAAGGCAAAAATCGCCGCCGCCAGCACCACCGGCACCCATGCCGTCAGAAACCCTGTTTGATGTGGATTTTCAGATGTCGCGCCCATCACCATCCCCAATTTATTTTATTATCAAGTGACATAGCCGCGACCATCCCCGATGAAAAGACCCTTGGCCAAGGATTTGGCCTATTTTGCGATAGGATTAACACGCGGTTTCCAGATCAGATAGGGATCCACGCCGCCGCTGACCCCATCACCTCATCATTTGCGTTGTCCTTCCCGTGTCTAACGCGCAGGGCCATGACAATATTAGCCATCGCTCTGCGCATCGAATGACCACCCATATAAATGATGCAAAATCATCTACAAAATGACCACCAACTCTTGAGATATCATGCGCGATATGATCTGTCTGATGCTGCTAAACATGGGGACAGAATAAATAAAAGGTCAGCTCTACCGCCATGCCATCAACCGCCATGACCCAGAAACACGCGATACTCACCTGCTGTGATGAAAGCACGGCATGGAATGCCGCGTTTTTGATGGCGCAAATGCGCCAGCGCAGCGACACGCGCAGCTGCGTCTATTATGTCTTTACGGACCGCGCCCTGTCGGCCAGCTCTTCGGCGATGATCAAACGCTATGCCACCTTGATCCGCTGCGAAGATGTGTTTGACTTGGACGAATTCGCCCCCAATCAGGCCGATGGCGCGGCCAATCCCGCCCGCGAAAGTTTTTTAATCCTGTTTGCTTTGGAAACGCTTACACGGATTCACGGCAAGGTGTTGTTCCTCGACAAATTCGGATTTGCACAGGGCGATGAATTCAACGATCTGTTGACGATTGACTTAACCCAACCCGCTGCTGCGGTGCGTCACCTTGGGGCGTGGCGAAGTGCGGGCGGTGAAAATGTCCCCACGCCATTTGCCGCGCGGATGCCTGAAGGCTGCGATCGCGCGTTTAACCCTGCAATGCTGTTGATTGATGCGGCCCGTTTCACAGAATCTGGCATTGGCCAAGCGGCAATTTCCGATTTGCGCGAAGCGGGCGGAACGGCCTTTAGCGCGCTCAATGTCGCCTTCGCGGACCAATGGGGTGAGCTTTCTCCCAGATGGAATTGGCCAATGACCGAGCAAATGGCGATCATTGGCGCGATGCGTCCGCTACAATTCGTGA
>JAGYKZ010000067.1 GCA_018401385.1 Roseicyclus sp. | reverse complement strand
CGCTTTGGCCGATGTCACCCATCTGCGGCAAATTTACGAATATCTTTCCGCGCAATTGGCCCGCACAGGGCGCAGTGCATGGATGGAAGAGGAATTGGCGCAGCTGACCAATGCGGACAGCTATATCGTGGATCCCGATCAGGCATGGATGCGGATCAAGATGCGCTCCAGCTCTGGCAGGCTTTTGGCGGTTGTGCGCGAATTGGCCACCTTCCGCGAGGCCTATGCGCAGGCGCGCAATATCCCACGCGCGCGTGTGTTCAAGGATGATGCTTTGATGGAATTGGCCTCGACCAAGCCGCGGTCTTTGGCGGATTTGTCGAAATCGCGGTTGCTTCTGCGCGAGGCGCGGCGGGGGGATATCGCCGAAGGCATTATCGCGGCGGTCAATCGGGGTATGGAAACCCCTCCTGAAAAGTTCCCGAAACTGCCAAATGGGCCAGATCGCAGTGATTTGAACCCTGCCTTGGCGGATTTGCTGCGCGTCTTGCTGAAGGCCAAGGCCGATGAGGCGGGTGTGGCGCAAAAGCTGATCGCGTCCAGCGCGGATTTGGACAATATCGCGTCAGGTCATCTGGATGGTCTGTGGCGCAAGGGTTGGCGCGGTCAGGTTTTTGGCACGGATGCGCTGCGCCTTGTCCAAGGCGATGTGGGCCTTGGCGTCAAAGGCAGCAAGGTTGTGTTGTTCGAGCTTTAGCGCGACACTGTGCTTCAACGTGAAACGGTGCGGCGGTTATTGGCCCCTTGCACGCTGATCCGCGAAATGCCGCGCAATTCATTGGCGCTGCGGAATGTGCCAACCAAAACCTCGCGCGTGCGTGGTGCGCCCTCTGGTGTTTGGTCGCGCGGCGGAACCACGCGGAATTCCAACAACAGCAGACCATCCGCGTTGGAGATCTCGACCAAGTCGGCCTCCCAATAGCCTTGGCGGTCGGCGCATCCCATGGCGCGGATGATCGCACCGCCATCGACCTGATCCGCCTCAAGCGAAATCACATCGGCAATCAGGGGGCGGGGGTCGATAAATTCTTCGACCTGCACAACCTCGATCCGCTGCTCTTGGCGGTCATTGCCAAACCAGTTGAACGGGTTCAGCCGCGTGGAACAGCCCGCAAGCCCAAAGATCATCACAGCGAAAATGGCAGTGCGCAGCATATCGGCCCCTCTTGGCAAAGCATCACCCTTTGAGTGCTACCCTATCATAGCGGTTTTGAAAAGCGCCTCTGGACGAATGGGGGGCTGCGCTTTAGGTCAGGGGGAGGTGACAGAAGGATGAGGGCAAAATGGCCAGCGAACGCTTTGAGGAAATCGCAGAAACATTTGAGTTTCTGGATGATTGGGAAGACCGCTATCGCCATGTGATCGAATTGGGCAAAGCGATGGAGCCGTTACCCGAAGCGATGCGCGCTCCCGCCACCAAGGTGGATGGCTGTGCCTCGCAGGTCTGGATCATGCCGCGGATCGAGGGGCAGGGGCCAGAGGCGCGTTTTGATTTCCAAGGGGAAAGTGATGCGATGATCGTGCGGGGATTGATTGCCGTTTTGCACACGCTCTATAGCGGGCTGACCGTGACGGAGGTTTTGGCGGTTGATCCGCGCGCGGAATTGGGGCGGTTGGGGCTGAACGATCACCTGTCAGCGCAGCGCTCAAACGGGGTGCGGGCCATGGTGGAACGCATCCGCCTTTTGGCGGCCGAGGCACAGGGCTAGTCGCGCAGATTTACAATCGCGGTTTCCAGATCGCCATAGCCCGTAAAACGCCGCTCGAAGGCCAAGCCCAAGAAATCCGCGCAGGCCTTGGCTTTTTCGGTCAGGGCGGGGTCGTCCGTCTGCGCCTGATAGACCAATTTTTCGTAATTTCCGAAATAGACATCGCGCAGCTCTGGGTGTTTGTCGAGGCCAAGCGGACGGGTGACAAAGGCATCAAACTGGCGGGTCAGGAAATCGGTCAGATAGAAGGCTGTGTCCTCGCCCAATTCCGCAACGCGCATTGCCCTCGAAAAAGCTGTAACAATCGGCCCTCCAGCATCTCAACGCCAAGCGCGGCGCAGCGCGCGGCCAAAGCCCCGCCTGTGCCACAATCGGCGTAAAGCACATAGATGCTGTCGTAACCTCAGGCGCGTGACCGCCGCCTCGACCATCAGGGATCAATTCGGGGCGGTTGTGCAAATTGCGGGAAGGCAGGTGCAGATCAAGATGGTCCAACCCATGGCGGCCTTGATCGCCAAACCTCATGCGCCAAAGCCCCGCAGGTTAAAGCAAAACCCGCCCCCTGCCGATGATGCCACGCCGCTGTCGCGCAGGGTGTCATCATCGGGAAGGTGGGGCGTTTTGTCATAATCGCTTAATGTGCGGCCATTTGGTTGTGTTTGCGCAGAACGAATTCCTTGGCGGTTTCCACGGCCACGGCCGCGTCACGGCAATAGGGCGTCTGCCAATCGCGCGGCCGAATTCTTCGTTCAGGGGCGCGCCGCCGACCAAGACGATGTAATCATCGCGGATGCCTTGCTCCTTCATCGTGTCGATCGACCTTCATATGGCATGGTCGTGGTCAGAAGGGCAGACATCCCCAAAATATCAGGGGTTTCTTTTTCCAAGGCCTCAAGGATAGGCTTCGGACCGCATTGTTGATGCCAAGATCAACCATAAAGCCCGCGCCCTCCATCATCATGGTGACAAGGTTTTTGCCAATGTCGTGGATGTCGCCTTTGACCGTGCCAATCACCATCTTGCCGATGCGCGGCGCGCCCGTTTTCGGCCAAAAGCGGCTTGAGGATAGCCATGCCGCCCTTCATCGCGTTTGCGGCCATCAACACCTGGCACGAACAGGATCCCCATCGCGGAAATCATTGCCGACAATCGTCATGCCGCCCACCAACGCCTTGGTCAGGATGTCATAGGTGCCCAGCCCCGCGCCAGCAGGATGTCAACGGATTCTTCGATCTCTTCTTTCAGACCATCGTAAAGGGTCATCGAACATCTGTTGAACAAGTTCTTTCATCATCCAATTCCGAGAGGATGATTTCATCATTTTCGTCCGACATCTCAAGCGTCTCCTGAAGCGGCAGCCGTCATGGCCCCGTGCCAATAGCGTTTTTCGATTACCTAAGCCCTTCGCGCCACCTGACGCGCAGAATTGCGACATGACGACCGCCGCGCGCGACCTTATGGTGCCTCACATCAGCTGCGCCGCCGACCCGTGCGCGCGGGGTGCAGGCCCGTTGCCATCTGTCCCGTCCGAGCCAGAGGAAAACCCGCCGAACTCCGCCGCGATCTGCTCAAGGCTGGGGACAGGGCCGCGGGGCGTTTCCTCCAATGCTTTGCGCATGGCGCTCAGATGCACGGGTTGCGTGCCGCAGCAACCGCCAATGATCTTTGCCCCCGCATCGCGCGCCAAAACCGCATAGCGCGCCATCAATTGGGGGGTGCCATCGTAATGGATATGCCCATCGACATATTTGGGGATGCCCGCGTTACCTTTGGCGATCACGGGGCGCTCATTGCCCGAAGCACGGAAGCCCAAGACCGTGCGCATCAAATCAGACGCCCCAACGCCGCAATTGGCACCATAAGCCAAGGGTTTGTGATCCAGTTTTTCGACCAATTCGGACATCGCGGCGGAGGTGACGCCCATCATCGTGCGCCCTGCGGTGTCAAAGCTCATGGTGCCGCACCATGGCATCCCTGCCAATTTGCAGCCTTCGGCGGCGGCGGCATATTCTTCGGGGGCGGAGATCGTCTCCACCCAGCAGACATCTGCACCGCCCGCCTTGAGGCCCTCGGCCTGTTCATGGAACATCTCAACCGCGGCGTCATGGGTCAAAGGCCCCATTGGAACCATAATCTCGCCCGTGGGGCCCATCGACCCCGCCACCACCACCTCGCGGCCAGAGGCATCGGCCACCTCGCGGCCAATTTCGGCGGCGATGCGGTTGAGATCAAAAGCGCGCTCTTGCGCGTCATGCAGTTTGAGCCGCGCGCGGGTGCCGCCAAAGGAATTGGTCAGAAAAATATCCGACCCCGCATCCACCGCCCCGCGATAAAGCGTGGCGATGCGATCAGGGTGTTCTTCGTTCCATAATTCAGGCGCATCCCCCGATTGCAGCCCCATGTTGAACAAGGTGGTGCCTGTCGCCCCATCGGCCATCAGCCAATCGCGTGTTGCCAAAAGGGTTTGCAAACGGTTTGTCATGATCAATTCCCTGAATATACATCCCCCGCGACATGGCCTCTCTATGCGCGCGATGCAAGTCTGAAATTCCGCATGATCTTTATGAAAAATATGGGGGTCGCGTTGGAGCCCGCGCGGACGTTTTGCCCGGGCTCCAAGTGAACAGCATCAGGGTTCTGGTGCGAACGGAATCAGCTTTCGCTCATCAACTGTGCTTTGGCTTCGATCAGCAAAGCGTCATATTTTGCGCGCAGATCGGCCTCGGATACTTTGTCGCCCAAATCAGTCATCAGTTTGCGCATCACATCCTCATGGCCTGCTTCTTCGAAATCGGCGCGCACCACATCTTTGGCGTAGGCGTCAGCCGCATCGCCTGATTTTCCCAAAATCTCGGCGGCCCAAAGGCCGACAAGCTTGTTGCGGCGGGCCTCGGCCTTGAATTTCATCTCCTCGTCATGGGCGAATTTTGTCTCAAAGGCGCGTTCGCGGTCGTCAAATGTGCTCATCAAACTGTCTCCTTGGGCGGTGAATATGTGGTTCTGCCCTCTGATACCCTCAGCAGGGTTTTGGCCGCAAGCGATGATTGCCAATCCAACTTGCGACACAGCGCGCTTTGCTCTATTGCGCGGACAGGATGGATCGGGATGTCGAGCGGCCCGCTTTGGTGCGCATCCCTGATCTTAGCCCACCACCCGTTTCCCAAAGTTCAGGGATTGGAGAGAGTATGTCACGGCGTAAAAAAATCTACGAAGGCAAGGCAAAGATTCTGTATGAAGGCCCCGAGCCAGGCACGTTGGTGCAATATTTCAAGGATGATGCCACCGCCTTTAACGCCGAAAAGCGCGCCACGATTGACGGCAAAGGCGTGTTGAACAACCGCCTGTCGGAATATTTCATGTCGGGTCTGAATGGCATTGGCGTGCCCACCCATTTCATACGCCGTCTGAATATGCGCGAGCAGTTGATCCGCAGCGTGGAGATCATCCCGCTTGAGGTGGTCGTGCGCAATGTGGCGGCAGGTTCCCTGTCCAAACGTCTGGGCATCGAAGAGGGCACCGCCCTGCCGCGGCCGATTGTGGAATTCTACTATAAGGATGACGCGTTGGGCGATCCCTTGGTGACCGAGGAACATATCATCGCCTTTGGCTGGGCCAGCCAGCAGGATTTGGATGATATGGTCGCTTTGGGCTTGCGGGTGAATGATTTCCTGTCGGGTTTGATGATGGGTGTCGGCATCAAACTGGTTGATTTCAAAATCGAAATTGGCCGCATTTGGGAGGGCGATTATATGCGCCTGATCGTGGCCGATGAGATCAGCCCAGACAGCTGCCGTCTGTGGGACATGAAAACCGGGCAGAAGCTGGATAAGGACGTGTTCCGCCGTGATTTGGGCGATTTGGCCGATGCTTATACCGAAGTGGCCAAGCGTCTGGGCGTGCTGCCCGACCAAGGCACTGTAACTGGCCCGACATTGGTGAACTAAGCGAAGGCCCCTTCGCTGATTGAACGTTGACAGAAAGGCAAAAGCAATGCGCGCAACCGTGACCGTGATGTTGAAGCAGGGTGTTCTTGATCCGCAAGGCGAGGCGGTGCGCCATGCGCTGGGCGCTTTGGGGTTCGAGGGGGTTTCAGGCGTGCGTCAGGGCAAGGTGATCGAGCTTGATCTGGCGGACGGCACGACCGAAGGCCAAATCCGCGAAATGTGCGAGAAGCTTTTGGCCAATACCGTGATCGAAAGCTATCTCATCGCAATCAGCTAAAGGGGTCTGCCCATGCGTGCCGCCGTTTTGCGAGAATATAACAAAGACCTGTCCATCGAGACGGTCGCCGATCCTGACTGCCCCGAGGATGGGGTGGTCCTCAAGGTTTTGGCCTGCGGCGTGTGTCGCTCTGATTGGCACGGATGGGTGGGGGAACACCCGCGCATCAAACCCGGCCAGATTGGCGGGCACGAATATTGCGGCGAGGTGATCGAAGCAGGCCCGCGTGCCACCTATAAAAAAGGCGACCGTTTGGTTGCGCCTTTTATTTTGGCCTGTGGCGCCTGTCCGACCTGCCAGTCGGGGGCGGGGCATACCTGCCCCAATCAGCGCTTGCCGGGGTTCACCGAGCCGGGCGCATTCGCCGAATATGTCGCCGTGCCTTTTGATCATAATCTTGCACGCCTGCCCGAAACCCTCTCGCCCACTGTGGCGGCGGGGTTGGGGTGCCGTGTGACCACCTCGTGGCACGCGCTGACGGGGCGCGCTTCTGTGCAGGCGGGGGAATGGGTCGCGGTGCATGGCACAGGCGGCATTGGCCTGTCGGCGGCGATTTTGGCCAAGGCACTGGGTGCCTTTGTGGTTGTCGTTGATGTGGTGCAGGAAAAGATCGACCACGCGCTGTCCTTAGGCATCGATGCAGGTGTCAACGCCCGCGATGGCGATGTGGCGGTCAAGATCATCGAGATCACCAAAGGCGGTGCCCATGTCAGCATCGAGGCCTTGGGGATCGAGGCCACGGTTGCGGGCTCCATCGGCTGTCTGCGCCCCTTGGGGCGGCACGTGCAGGTGGGGATGCCTGTTGGCCACACGGCCCATATGCAGATTGATATGAACACGGTCTATATGCGCAATCTGGCGCTTTATGGCACGCGCGGTATGCCCTCTTGGCGCTATCCCAGCCTGCTTGGCCTGATCGAGGCGGGCAGGGTCGATATGTCGCCGCTGATTGCTCGGGAAATCCCGCTCTCGCAAACGGGGGCGGAGCTTGCCGCGTTCAATGGCCCCACACCGCCTGGCGTGGCGGTGATTACCGATTTTACGTCCTGACGAAAGGAACCTTTGTCGATGAAAGCCGCTGTTCTTGTGTTTCCGGGATCGAATTGCGACCGCGATCTGAAACGTGCCTTTGAGCAGGTGGGTTTTTCGGTGGATATGGTCTGGCACAAGGACACAAACCTGCCCGATGGGGTGGATTTGGTGGGTGTTCCGGGCGGTTTTTCCTATGGCGATTACCTGCGCTGTGGCGCAATTGCGGCGCAATCGCCCATTTCTGGCGCGCTGAAATCCCATGCGGCGCGCGGCGGATATGTGTTTGGCGTCTGCAACGGGTTTCAAATCCTGACCGAGACCCAATTGCTGCCGGGTGCGCTGCTGCAAAATATGTCAACGCGCTACATCTGCAAACCCGTGGGTTTGCGCGTGGAAAACACTGACAGCGCCTTTACCAGCGCCTATGCGCAAGGCGCGGTCATCACCGTGCCCATTGCCCATCACGAGGGCAATTATCAGGCCGATCCTGAGACCCTTGCCCGTCTTAATGGCGAGGGGCGTGTGGCGTTTCGCTATGTCGAAAACCCCAATGGCGCGGTGGAGGATATCGCGGGCATTTTGTCGGAAAACCGCCGCATCTTGGGGATGATGCCGCATCCTGAGCGCGCGGCGGAACCACTGCATGGTGGCACCGATGGCGCGGCGCTGTTTGCGGGGTTGGCGCAGGCATTGGTTGCCGCCTGACGCCTCTATCGCCATCGGCAGAACCCCGCGCAACCGCACTGCAATCTTCTTGTCTGGTGGGTCTGTGCGGCGTAGGCTTGCGCCATGAGCGATAACCCGCGCCCCCCCGTTTACCGCACAGGCAGCCCTGCTTGGGCGGCTTTGACGCGCCGTCCCTTTGCGCGCGTAAGCGGGGCATGGCTGTTGCGGTTG
>JAGYKZ010000066.1 GCA_018401385.1 Roseicyclus sp. | reverse complement strand
GCATCGTTGGGCAGGATGCTTGCGCGCGCCTCCGCGAACAGCGCGTCAAGGGTTTGATCCTCTGGTTCATTGCGCATAACTCAACGCCTCCTTCTCATGGGCCAAAGCGGCGCTCAAGCCGCGCTTGCCGCGTGCGGTCAAACTTTCGACCGCCTCAATGGTTATATCCAAAATCTGGGCAATCTCACTGTTGGACAGCCCTTCAATGTGTCGCAGAACCACAGCCTGTCTTTGACGTTCTGGCAATGTGGCAAGTCCACGATCAAGTGCATCCATCCGTGCCCTTTGCATCATCTGCGCGGGCACGGACGCGCCCTGATCCAAGGCGCGTTCAACCGCCTCCGTATCCGCGCTTGGGATCGTGCCACGCTTGGATTTGCGCAAACGATCCAAGCAAAGATTGGCCGTGACCTGATAGGCCCATGTGCTAAGTTTGGCACGCCCAGGCTGCCAGTCGGGCGCGATGCGCCACAGGCGCAGCATCACCTCCTGAGCCACATCCTCCGCTTCGGCCTGATCGCCCAAAACGCGCCGCGCATGGGACAGAATACGCGGCAGATGTCCTGCGGCCAAATCCCGCGCAGCCCCCGCATCGCCCTTGGCAAAGCGGGCCATCAGCTGATCATCTTGCGAAGCTGCCTCAGATCGTAACTGCACGCTGACCTCTTGACCCCGCCCCATCTTGACTATGGCATTGCGTTGCGCGACTGCCAAGCAAGCAGGCAACCGCGCGAGCGCATCCTGCCGCGCGTCAGCCGCGCGGGCCGCGTGGGCCACGCGCATGACCACCACGCTTATCGGTCATGGCCGAAAATTCCTCAAGGCTGATGGTCCCGTCATCGTTGCGGTCCATGCGCGACAACATCCGTTCAAAATTCGGCTCACCGCGCCCATCGCGCCCCTCACGTCCACCCATCAATTCCGATTGCGACAACAATCCGTCCCCATCCAAATCGCGTTCTTCGATCATGGACTGAACCCGTTCAGCCATGCGCGCTTGCATGGTCGCGGTTAATTCCGCCGCATCCAACATCCCATCGCCATTGGCATCTAACGCCGCGAAACGCGCTTCGGGCATCCGCGCCAATTCTGCCGCCGTGATCTGGCCATCGCCATCCGCGTCCAATGCGGCGAACACCGCCTCCGCATCCGCCTGCACAATGGGGTTTGCGCCCGCCATCTGCGCAGCCATGCCAAGCGGCAGGACCAGACCCAATGCGAAAAGTTTGAAGCTGCTCATCTCAATCACTCCTCATTCGAGTGCGGATGGCCAATCCATCCGCCGTTCTATCCCTGTCACGCCCCAGCCACCGATTTCCGTCACAAGATTTTTGAAACAGCAACTGCGCCGCGTCAAAACGGCCCGCCCCTTTGCCAAGCCCAAGGCTTTGCGCTAGGACGTTCAAGACGGATTGGAAAGAAACGCGCGCCATGACCCAACACAGCCCAGAGACGATTGAAATCGACCCAATCACTGCTTTGGCCGAGGGGGCATTTGACAGCGCACCCCGTGAGCGCCCGACATGCCCCGCCATTGCCAAAGCCATGCGGGGCCGCTGCCCCTGCTGCGGAGAAGGCGCGCTGTTTGACGGCTATCTGAACCTTGTGAAACGCTGCGACAGCTGTGGCGAGGATCTCAGCCATGCACGCGCCGATGATGGCCCCGCCTATCTTACCATTTTGATCACTGCAAAAATCTTGGGCACGCTGATGCTGTGGGTCTATACGGCCTATCAGCCTGGTCCATGGGTGATGGCCATCGGTTTCTCACTGGCGGCCTTTGGGGTGGCGCTAATCCTGCTGCCACGGTTCAAGGGGTTGATTGTCGGCATTCAATGGGCCAAGCGGATGCATGGTTTCTGATCCGCCCATCCGTGATGCCGCCAGCGTGATCTTGCTGCGCCAAGGCCTGAATGGCCCCGAGGTGTTGATGGGCCAGCGCGGCAAAAATGCCGCCTTCATGCCAGAAAAATTTGTGTTTGCGGGCGGGACGGTGGATGCGGTGGACCACGATACACCACTGGCCCATGCAATCCCCGATACACTTGCCGCGCGCCTTGGCTATGATGGCACCTGCCCCCCACAGGCCCTCATCAATGCAGCCTTTCGGGAATTGCAGGAGGAAACAGGCCTCAGCCTTGGCGCGCGCGATCCGCGAAAACTGACGCTGTTCTTTCGCGCGGTCACCCCGCTTGGGCGCCCGCGCCGCTTCGATGCGCGGTTTTTCCTCGCATGGGCCACAGAGCTTGACGCTGACGCGGCGCATTTCACCGATGCCGATGGGGAATTGTCGCACCTCACCTGGATCGGGCTGGACAGAGCAAAGACCTTCGATATCCCCTTCATCACCCATGTGATCTTGGCAGAATTGGCCCAAGCCATCGCTGTGAACGGACCCGATTTCATCCCCGAACGGATTGGATTTTTCGACAATCGCGGCCCTGTCTCGCGGTTTTGCTGGCTTTAGTCCCGCTATCGGGTTGCAGCTTGTCACGGGCAGGCATAGCCTGCGCGCAGATGATATTTTGACCCCGATTGATGAGGTTATGCCCGTGACCGCCCTGCCCCTTGACGCCACCCAAGCCCCTGCTGCACCGCGCACAATTTGGCTGAGTGATTACACCCCGCCTGAATATCTGATCGATCATGTCGCGCTGACCTTTCGCTTGGACCCAAAAACCACAAGGGTCATCTCGCGGATCACCTTTCGCCCCAATCCCGATGCATATGGGCTTGGTGAAGGGGCGCTGAAGCTTGATGGCGAAAGCCTGCGTCTGATCTGGGCCAAAATAGACGGAACTACGCTTGAACGGTCCGAATTTCACCTGAGCGACACTGCATTGAGCGTGCCTGCCGCGCGCCTGCCAGAGGGTGGCTTCATCTGGGAGGCCGAGGTGGAAATCGCGCCCGAAGATAACACAGCGCTTGAAGGGCTTTACATGTCCAAGGGGATGTATTGCACTCAATGCGAGGCCGAAGGGTTTCGCAAGATCACCTATTATCCAGACCGCCCCGATGTGATGGCCCCGTTCGATGTCCGTATCGAGGGGGATCATGCGGTCATGCTATCGAATGGGAACCCTGTGGCCAAGGGCGCGGGGTTTGCCCAATGGCATGACCCATGGCCCAAACCAGCCTATCTCTTTGCACTGGTCGCAGGGGATTTGCGCGCCTATAGCGATCAATTCATCACCGCTTCGGGACGCGAAGTTGGTCTCAATATCTATGTCCGCCCGGGCGATGAGGGCTATTGCGCCTATGCCATGGACGCGCTCAAGCGGTCCATGATCTGGGACGAGCAGGTTTACGGCCGCGAATATGACCTCGATCTGTTCAACATCGTGGCGGTCGATGATTTCAACATGGGCGCGATGGAGAACAAGGGGCTGAACATCTTCAACTCAAAATATGTTCTGGCCAGCCCTGAAACCGCGACAGATCAAGACTATGCCTTTATCGAGCGGATCATCGCGCATGAATATTTCCACAATTGGACGGGCAATCGCATCACCTGCCGCGATTGGTTTCAGCTGTGCCTCAAAGAGGGGCTAACTGTTTTTCGCGATCAACAGTTCAGTGCCGATGCCCGCTCCGAACCTGTGCAGCGCATTGGCGATGTGCTGAACCTGCGCGCGCGGCAATTCCGCGAGGATGCAGGCCCATTGGCGCATCCCGTGCGCCCTGCCAGTTTTGTGGAAATCAACAATTTCTATACGGCCACTGTCTATGAGAAAGGGGCGGAGCTGATCCGTATGCTGCGGCTATTGGTGGGCGAAGGGGCCTATCGCGCGGCGCTTGATCTGTATTTCCAGCGCCATGATGGGCAGGCCTGCACCATCGAGGATTGGTTGCAGGTGTTTGAAGACATCACTTTGCGCGACCTGTCACAATTCAAACGCTGGTATGAGCAAGCAGGCACGCCGCGCTTGACTGTGACCTCCGCCTATCAAGATGGGCGCTTGGTTCTGAAATTGGCGCAGCGCACCGATCCCACCCCGAACCAGCCGCTGAAAGAGCCGCTGCTTTTCCCCGTGGCCCTTGGCCTTTTGGGGCAGGCTGGACGCGAGTTGCGCCCCACGCAGATTGTGGAAATGGCCGATCCTGAAATGGAATTGGTGTTTGATGATCTGCCTGAGGCACCTGTGCTGTCGGTCTTGCGCGAATTCTCGGCCCCCGTGATTTTGGAACTCGACCAAGATTTTGCCGCACGCGCGACCCTCTTTGCGCATGACACAGACCCGTTCAACCGCTGGGAAGCGGGGCGCAGCCTTTCGCGGGAGGTTCTCTGTGCAATGATCTCAGATGGGGCCGCGCCCAACCCCGACTATATCGCGGCCCTTGGTGCGGTGGTGCAGGATGAGGGGCTTGATCCAGAATTCCGCGCGCTTTGCGCAAGCCTACCCAGCGAAGACGCGCTGGCCAATGACCTTGCCGAAGCAGGTGTCGTGCCCGATCCAAGCGTGATCCACGAAAAACGCCGCGCGCTGGAAGCGGCCATCGCAACCACGCTTGCGCCGATTTATGCGCAGCTTTTTGAAACGCTGAGGGATGCAGGCGGCTACAGCCCCGATGCGGCCTCAGCGGGCAAGCGCAGTTTGCGCAATGTGGCCCTGCGCGCCTTAACCCGTGTGAATGGCCCTGATCTGGCGCAGTCACAATTCAGCAGCGCCACCAATATGACGGATCAATTGGCCGCCTTTGGTGCGCTTTTGGATCAGGGTGGTGATGTCGCTCAACGGGCGAGCGCCACCTTTTATAACCAATGGCATGAGAACCGCATCGTCATGGATAAATGGTTCATGATGCAAATTGCCCATGCCGCCCCCGATGAGGCGGCACGCCTTGCGCAGCGTCTGACGGAACACGCCGATTTTGATTGGAAAAACCCCAATCGCTTCCGTGCCGTCATTGCAGGTTTGACCTCGGCCAACCCCGCGGGCTTTCATGTGCCGTCAGGGGCGGGCTATCGGTTTCTGAGCGATTGGTTGATCCGCATGGATGGCAAAAACCCGCAAACGGCCGCACGGATGTCCACTGCTTTCGAGACATGGGCGCGCTATGATGCGGATCGTCAGGCCCTGATCCAAGAGGCGTTGACACGCATTGCCGAAGCCCCGAACATCAGCCGTGATATGAGCGAGATGGTGGCGCGGATGCGTGCAGGCTACAGCCAGACATAAACCCAGATCAGCGCCAAAAGCACGGGTTGATGGATCAGGTAAATCGCCAAGGAATGGCGCCCCGCCCAAGACAGGGTCGCCCCAATCCGCCCATCCCAAAAAACAGGCGGCAGCACCGCGCGGCCTGCACGCATAGCCCATCGCGCCCAAGCCATCCCTAAAAGATAGGGACCAATCCATGGGAATATGGGCAGGTAATCCACGGTCACGGGGCGGGTCTCTTGCAGGCCAATGATCCAAATCACGGGATGCGCCCCCAAGGGCAAGCGCAACAGCGCACCCGCAAGGATTGCGGCAACCCCCGCCACGGCCAAGAGGCCCGCGGACCCACGGCCTGAAAGCGTGATGCCCACAAGGCTTGCTGCGGCCATCATATGCAAAATACCCCAAAAGATGAATTGATCGCCAAAGGCAAAAAAGGTGGCAACACTGACCAAAGCCGCCGCCGCAGACAGGATCAGCCACCGCCGCCAAAAGGCGCGCCATTGTGGCGCTTGCCCATGGGCCAAGACCATGCTGATGCCAGAGAGGAACAGAAAACTGCCTGCAATCGCCATGGCATAGCCCCGCATAAAGGGCGATAGGGCCGTGCCGCTTGTCACTAGACCAAAAAGCTCAAGATCAAAAACAAAATGATAACTCGCCATCGCCAGAAGCGCGATGCCGCGCGCCTGATCCAGCGCGGTCAGGCGCGGGCGCGGAGTCATGTCTGGCAATACTCCTGTTCGGAGACCCATCCCTGAATGTCATTGCGCAAGGTTTCGCGCTGCAACGGCCCCCAATCGGCCGCAACGCCGCCGCGATCTGCGGCAATGACCCCATCACGCACCACGGTTGACGACCAAATACGCAACGCGCAGCGCAAATTTGCCTCGCCCTCGCGCAGGGCCTCGCTTGTGCCAGCCTCGCACCCGTAACCACGCGCTGTGGCAGGCGAAATTTGCATCAGCCCGTGCCATCTCCCGTTGGAAGAAATCGCATCCTCGCGAAAGGTGCTTTCACGATAGGCAAGGCTGGATAAAAGCCCATTCCAAAATGCCGCCCGCTGCGCAGGGTCCGCCTCATCATAGGCGGGGCACCACGCCGCGATATCCGTTGGGGTGGTCTTAACCAAAATGGCTGCATCCTCCTCCAACATCGACAAGCTTGCCTTGGTCCAGTCTTGCGCTTGCGGTGTGTCATCCCACCGTGCAGCTGGAAGTTCAGCGTTTGCGCCCACACATCCCATCAAAACCGCAGCCCCCAGAACGGCAGCTGTCATTTTCCCCAATCTGCGCGCCAAAGGCACGACATCCGTTTCATTCCCTGTGAATGACGTCATTGAATTTCCTTAGATGGCCAATAGATGGGCTTCTTTGCCCTTATTTTAGCCTGAAATGCAAGTGCCAAGCCCCCTGCCCCTTGCCGCGCCCCACGCGCTGCCCTAGTAGATTGACAACCACTGCCCAAGGAGAGATGCGCCATGCTTGACCTCAGCTACGAAGCCCCAAAACCCAAAGTGATCGCAGGCGCAAAATCGGATTGGGAGCTTGTGATCGGGATGGAAGTGCACGCACAGGTCGCCACCCGCGCCAAGCTGTTCTCTGGCGCGTCCACGCAATTTGGCGCGGAACCCAATTCCAACGTGGCCTTCGTGGATGCGGGGATGCCCGGGATGCTACCCGTGATCAACGAGGCCTGCGTGGCGCAAGCGGTGCGCACAGGTCTGGGGCTGAATGCCGATATCAATCTGTTTTCTGCCTTTGACCGCAAGAATTATTTCTACCCAGACCTGCCCCAAGGCTATCAGATCAGCCAATTGTATCACCCCATCGTGGGGGAGGGCGAAGTCTTGGTTGAGCTTGGCGATGGCACGGCACGGATCGTGCGGATTGAGCGCATCCATTTGGAACAGGACGCGGGCAAATCTATCCATGATATGGACCCTGCCCTGTCGTTTGTGGATCTCAACCGCACAGGCGTTGCGTTGATGGAGATTGTCTCGCGCCCAGATCTTCGCGGCCCAGAGGAGGCAGCGGCCTATGTCGCCAAACTGCGCCAAATCATGCTCTATTTGGGCACCTGTGATGGCAATATGCAAAACGGCAATCTGCGCGCGGACGTGAATGTCTCTGTCTGCGCCCCGGGTGCCTATGAAAAATTCCGTGAAACGGGCGATTTTAGCCATTTGGGCACACGCTGTGAAATCAAGAACATGAATTCGCTGCGCTTCATTCAACAGGCCATCGAATATGAGGCGCGCCGCCAAATCGGGATCATTGAAAATGGCGGCAAGGTCGATCAAGAAACCCGCCTTTATGATCCCGACAAGGGTGAAACGCGGTCGATGCGCTCCAAGGAAGAGGCGCATGATTATCGCTATTTCCCCGACCCCGATCTGCTGCCGCTTGAGATTGAACAGGCATGGGTTGATGAGATTCGCGCAAGCCTGCCCGAATTGCCCGATGCCAAGAAGGCGCGATTTATGGGCGATTTTGGCCTTTCGGACTACGATGCCAGCGTCTTGACCGCAGATGTCACCGCCAGCGCCTTTTTCGAGGAGGTTGCCGATGCCGCGAAAGACGGGAAATTGGCCGCCAACTGGGTCATTAACGAGCTTTTTGGCCGCCTTAAGAAAGACGAGCGCGACATCACCGACAGCCCAATGACCCCCGCGCAACTGGCGGGGATCATCGCGCTGATCAAATCGG
>JAGYKZ010000065.1 GCA_018401385.1 Roseicyclus sp. | reverse complement strand
TGGTGTTGATTGTCGGGATTGCTCTGGCCCCACGCAAGCACGGGACGAAGGATCCAAACCTTTAGGCGCCCGTTCCCTTGACCACGGCGCGCACGGTTTTGAACAGCAGCGAAATATCCGTTTTCAACGAGGCTTTGCGCGCATAAATGCGGTCGTAATGGGCGCGGGCGGCAAAGCTTGTCATGTGGCGCGCCGTCACTTGCCACAGCCCCGTGATCCCAGGTGTGTGGCCGAAGTAAATCGGCCCAGGGTATAGCGCGGCCTGTTCGGGCATCATCGGGCGCGGGCCAACGAGACTCATCTCGCCGCGCAACACATTCCACAATTGCGGCAATTCATCCAAGGAACTGCGGCGCAGAAACTGCCCGACCCGGGTGATCCTTGGGTCGTATTTCAGTTTCTGGTGCACGGTCCATTCGCGGCGCAAGTCAGGATCCTGCGCCATGGCCTGCTTTAAGCGCGCTTCGGCATCAGGCACCATGGTGCGCAGTTTGAGACAGTCGAAAACCCTGCCATCAGCGCCAAGCCGTTTCTGGCGAAAAAACCCCGCTCCGCCATCGAGACGCACGATCAGCCACAGCGCGCCGATCACGGGCAGGATCACGGGCAGCGAAAGGGTGATCAATCCCACGTCCATCATTCTTTTGCCGATATGGGCTTCCCGCGCGCTATGTCTTGGTCTAGGCGCTTCAAGCCGTGAAACAGCCCGAGACGCACCGCCATTCACCTCCAACAGGAGATTGCCAAAGGCATCGCGGCGCGGCAAGCTGCGCTCAGAAGCAGGCGTGAGCAGCTTGGCATGTGTCGGCTCAATGTTGCGCAGCATGAATGTATCTTTCGACAGCGGACTGTATCGATTTTGAAATCGATGCTCTTTTGATTATTTATTTAGCTATAAAAGATATACAAAATTTCAACAAATTTTTGACAAATTTGCCCTAACAAATTGATTTTATAAAAAACTTTTTCAGAAGGGGCGCAAAGAAGCCGTCTTGTGAACGGCACATCTTTTTGCAGCTGCAACAATCGATTCTGCGATTGCAAAACCTGAGGTTGTATTTGGGTTCAGTTCAGCGGTTTTGGGTTGCGTGACCGAGCGCTGCGCCCAATTCATAATACGCCCCGCGCAATCTTGCCCAGCGGGTTGGTGCGGCCTGCACAGGGGGCAGTGGCCATGCGCTTTGATCCCCGTCCAATAAGGCGCGTGCCGCGGCCGTGCCGAATACCGACCCTGGCCCGATCCCGCGCCCCGAATAGCCAAAGATCGCCGCGCCATTTGGGCCGATCTGTCGCACTTTTGGGATATGGTCCCCCGTCATCGCGATGCGTCCCTGCCAGATATAGGCAAAGCCTTGCGCGGCCAGTTGTGGGAAGGTTTGCGCCAATTTGCGCGCGGCCCATGCGTGGTGGCTGCCTCCCCCCAAGCGCCCCTCCACATTGCCAATCGCGCCCAAAATCAGGCGCCCTGCCGCATCCATGCGAAAGGAACTCATCACCATTGCGGTGTCCCATGCCCCTTCGCCGTCCGATAGGATGCGGCGGCGCAGATCCTCTGGCAGGGGTGTGGTGGCGAATTGGCTGTAATACACGGGGATAAAGCTGGGGCGGTAATCCGAAAATGCCCCAAGATGATAGGCATTGGTCGCAATCAAGGTGGCTTTGGCCGTGATATGCCGCTGGCCCGTGTGCAGCACCCATCCTGTGCCGTCATGGCGGATATCATCCACAACCATCGGCGCGAAAATCTGTGCGCCCGCATTTTGGGCTGCGCGGGCCAATCCGCGTGCATAGGATAAGGGCTGTATCGTGCCCGCGCGCGGATCAAACAGCGCGCCTGCAAAGGCATCGCTGCCCGTGCGCGCGGCTGTCTCGCCCGCATCCAACAGCTGTAACGGCGCGCCGTATTGATTGCCTTGGCGGTGGCGGGTTTCCAGATCCCGAAACCCCGCCGCATTATGCGCAAGATGTAATGTGCCCTTGCGCGTGGCCTCGCACTCGATCTTTTCACGGGCGATCAAGGAGAACACATGGTCGGGGGCCGCGCCGAGTGTGTCAATCAACCCCTCGCCCGCAGTGACCCCCAAGGTTTTGATGATCTCATCAGGCGGCAGCCACAGCCCTGCATTGACCAGCCCGACATTGCGCCCTGATCCGCCATGGCCGATTTCGGTCGCTTCGAGAAGCGCGACACGCGCGCCCTTGCGCGCGGCCTCCAGCGCCGCGCAGAGGCCCGTAAACCCGCCGCCCACAATCGCCAAATCGACTTGCTCGGGCAGGGCCTCCAGCGGGTCTGGCGTGATCCGCTCGCGCGCCGTGTCGTGCCACAGATTGCCCTTTGAGCCAAAAGCACCAGACGCCTGCATCGGCGCGCCCTTTCCAGATTAGAAAAACGCCTGAAGTCCCGTTTGCGCGCGACCCAAGATCAGCGCATGAACATCATGCGTGCCTTCGTAGGTGTTCACCGTCTCCAAGTTCTGCGCATGGCGCATGACGTGGTATTCGGCCATGATCCCATTGCCGCCATGCATATCCCGTGCATCGCGCGCCACGGCCAAGGCTTTGCCGCAATTGTTGCGTTTAATCAGGCTGATCAACTCGGGCGCACAACTGCCCTCATCCATCATTCGGCCTGCGCGCAAGGCCCCCTGTAGGCCAAGCGCAATCTCGGTTTGCATATCCGCCAGTTTTTTCTGGAACAGTTGTGTTTGTGCAAGGGGGCGGTCGAATTGGCGGCGGTCCAGCCCATATTGGCGCGCGCGGTGCCAGCAACCAGCCGCACCATCACGCCCCACGCAATACATAAGGCGCATGAGGCAGCCAAACGGGCTCCTTTGAGGCCCTCGACATTGGGCAAAAGCGCGCCCGGGCACAGCCACCTGATCCATCACAATCTCGCCCGTGACCGAGGCACGCAAGGAAAGCTTGCCCTCGATCTTGGGCGCAGACAGGCCCTTCATGCCTTTCTCAAGGATGAAGCCGCGGATTTTGCCGCCATGCGCCTCGGATTTGGCCCAGACGATAAACACATCCGCAATCGGCGCATTGGAAATCCACATTTTCGCGCCATTGAGCACATAGCCATCGGCCGTTTTCGTGGCGGTGGTTTTCATCCCTGCAGGGTCCGAGCCTGCTTCGGGTTCGGTCAATCCAAAGCAGCCAATAAGCGCGCCGCTGATCAGTTTGGGCAGGTATTTTTGTTTCTGTTCTTCCGACCCATAGGCATGGATCGGATAGATCACGAGGCTTGATTGCACTGACATCATCGAGCGATAGCCTGAGTCCACGCGCTCCACCTCCCGCGCGATCAGGCCGTAGCTGACATAGCTTGCGCCAAGCCCGCCATAGGCTTCGGGCACGGTCACGCCCAGCAAACCCATCTCGCCCATCATCGGAAACAGTTCAGGGGCGCTGGTTTCGTTCAGATAGGCTTGGGTCACGCGCGGGCTGAGGTGCTCCTGCGCGAAGGCCTGTGCACTGTGCGCGATCATCGCCTCCTCGGCGGTCAGCTGTGCGGACAGATGAAACGGGTCCGCCCATTCAAACGGGGCCAAGGCGGGGCCTGATTTTGGAGTTTGACCATCGGGCATCGTTACGCACTCCTTCGTTTATATGGTTGCATCGACTGTGCCGCGATCGGCGGATGGGTTCAACCCATCTGCTGCGGCATCACCGAAGGCCCAAGCGCTTTTTCAGGCTGCGCTTCCAGCGGAACATCAGATGCACGCGCCGCGCATGGCGCAAATTTGCCGCTGACACGGCGGGTGTCTTGGTCACGGTCACGCGGCGCAAGATGGTCAGGCTGCCCGCGCGCGCTTCCATTTTGAAATCGGGGTTATGGGCAAGAAAGGTGTCAATCGCCCATCCCACACCAGGGAAAGCGGTCCCATGATCATGCAGTGCAATCACACCACCCGCAGGCACACAATCGGCCCATTGCAGATCAACGGTGACGTAATAATGGCGATGGTCGCCATCAATGAAAACAAAATCGAACATTTGACCAGTGGCCCGTGCGGGGCCGATGAAATCTTGGGTCACGCCCTTCCAGAAGGTCACGCTTTGCGGGTCAATACCCGCTGATGTCAAATTGCGGGTGATGATATTTTCTTGATCTGGGTAATAGGTCAGCGGATCGATGACAAAAAAGGCAGGGCGCGCGTGAGGGTCATATTGTCCCATCATTTCCTTCAGCGTGCCGCCCGCTGCGGTGCCAATTTCCAGATGCGCCCCCGAAAAGGCCGAATTTTTCAAGGTTTCCATCAAAAGCCCGCGCTCTTCGGCGGTGCATTCGGATTCGAGCGTTGTCGCGCTAGGTCTGGCCATCGGTTGTCTTCCCCATATCTCTTGCCTGCGGCATTGCGCGATTAAGGCCACAAGTCAAGCGGGCCACCCTTGCAGCCCCTGCCGTGCAAGACTAAGACTCTTGGTAAGAATTCGATGTTACTGCGCAGATCACAGTGATTAACCCCAAGTTGAGGATGTCCCATGAAAGATCCGATTGATACCTACATGAACACGCTTGTGCCAATGGTGGTCGAGCAAACCTCGCGCGGGGAGCGGGCCTATGATATTTTCTCCCGCCTGCTGAAAGAGCGGATCATCTTTATCTCTGGCCCCATCCATGACGGAATGTCGAGCCTGATCGTGGCACAGCTTTTGCATCTTGAGGCTGAAAATCCCTCGAAAGAGATTTCGATGTATATCAACAGCCCGGGTGGCGTGGTGACATCTGGCCTGTCGATCTATGACACGATGCAATATATCAAACCCAAGGTGTCGACCTTGGTCGTGGGGCAGGCGGCCTCGATGGGGTCGCTTTTGCTGACGGCAGGTGAGGCAGGGATGCGCTTTTCTCTGCCCAATAGCCGCATCATGGTTCATCAACCCTCTGGCGGCTATCAGGGACAGGCAACCGATATCATGATCCATGCGCAAGAAACGCAGAAATTGAAGGATCGCCTTAACCAGATCTATGTGAAACACACGGGCCAGAAATTTGAAAAAGTGGTCGAGGCGCTGGAGCGCGATAATTTCATGGATGCCACGCAGGCCAAAGACTGGGGCTTGATCGACCAGATCGTGGAAAGCCGCGCAGCGCTGGAGGAAAAGTGACACAGGCATGGGCGGGGCAGATATGATCCCGCCCCATGCAATTTGGCGTTGTGGTGACGGTTTTGCTGTTCTACGTTATGAGCCAAAGATGAAACAGGCGAAAAGAGTTTGCGGCAGGGGCCGTTCCTGCCGAACCGTTCAAAGGTGAAAGAGATGGCTGATTCCGCCAGTGGCGACACAAAAAACACGCTTTACTGCTCGTTTTGCGGCAAAAGCCAACACGAGGTGCGCAAACTTATTGCAGGGCCGACCGTGTTCATTTGCGATGAATGTGTCGAGCTGTGCATGGACATCATCCGCGAGGAAACGAAATCCTCCAGCTTGAAATCCACGGATGGCGTGCCAAGCCCGCGCGATATTTGTGCTGTTCTGGACGATTATGTGATCGGCCAAGAACACGCCAAGCGCGTCCTTTCGGTGGCGGTGCACAACCATTACAAGCGCCTGAACCATTCCGACAAATCCGAGATTGAACTGGCGAAGTCCAACATCTTGCTGATTGGTCCCACGGGATGTGGCAAGACATTGCTTGCGCAAACCTTGGCGCGCATCTTGGATGTGCCCTTCACCATGGCCGATGCGACCACGCTGACCGAGGCGGGATATGTTGGCGAAGATGTAGAAAACATCATCCTCAAACTGTTGCAGGCCAGCGAATATAACGTGGATCGCGCGCAGCGCGGTATCGTCTATATTGACGAAGTCGATAAGATCACGCGTAAATCCGACAACCCCTCTATCACCCGTGACGTGTCGGGCGAGGGGGTGCAGCAAGCCTTGCTGAAAATCATGGAGGGCACGGTGGCAAGCGTGCCGCCGCAAGGTGGCCGTAAACATCCGCAACAGGAATTTTTGCAGGTGGACACCACCAATATCCTGTTCATCTGTGGCGGGGCTTTTGCAGGGTTGGAAAAGATCATCGCGCAGCGCGGTAAAGGGTCGGCAATCGGCTTTGGGGCTGATGTGAAGGACAATGACAGCCGCGGTGTTGGTGAAATGTTCACCGAACTTGAGCCAGAGGACCTGCTCAAATTCGGTTTGATCCCCGAATTTGTAGGCCGATTGCCCGTCATTGCCACGCTCACCGATTTGGACGAGGCGGCCTTGGTGACCATTCTGACCGAACCAAAAAATGCCTTGGTCAAGCAATATCAGCGCCTCTTTGAATTGGAAGATGTGAAGCTGAAATTCACGGATGACGCGCTATCGGCCATCGCCAAACGGGCCATTCAGCGCAAAACGGGCGCGCGTGGCCTGCGGTCGATCATGGAGGATATCCTGCTCGATACGATGTTTGAGTTGCCTGGCTCTGAGGGCGTGTTGGAGGTGGTCGTCAATGACGAGGCCGTGACCTCCGATGTGCAGCCCCTGATGATCTATGCAGATCGCAAAAAGGACGAGGCGGCCTCCTCGGCGGGCTAGGGATCCCCGCATCCAATAGCCTGCATTGCGCAGACGATTGCGAATAGCCTGCTCCTTTCGGGGCAGGTTTTTTTGATCGAATAACGCCCGCGCGGCGCGTCCTTTGCCCTGATACACCAGCTTTTTAAGCGGCTCATAGGCCTTCAAAACTTTCTTGTATTTTTGGGGCGCGGTAATGGCCTCCAAGGCCGTGACCACCGCATCGCTTTCGCGTGCATAAAGCAGCGGGATCAGGCGGTAATGGCACGAGTGGCTGCCATCAAGATAGCCCTGCGGCAAGGCATCTGCACCGCCCCCAAAGGCATGAATGACCAAGGGCAGCGCCACCTGATCCAACCATGGGTCAAGCGACTGACAGGCCAGTTCGGGCAAATCCCGATCGCGGATGGTGCAGGCATATTCCGCAAACCGCGCCCCGAATTCTGGGGCGGATCGGTAATAGAAAAACCCTGCGTTGAAGTAGGGATAATGCCGCCAATAATCGGGCGGATGGGCGGGGTTCACGGCCTCAGCCATGTCCAGATCAAACAGCCCATAGAGCGCGCCCCAGATGCCCGCATAATCAGGCCCGTAAAGCGGTGGTTCGGGCCATGTGCCGCTGACACGCAGCGAGGCGGAGGGGCGGTTGAAATCAAAGGGAATATCGCACAGCTCGCCCGTGATCAGCGTGTCACTGTCAAAGAAGATGAAAGGCCGCCCATCGGGCAAGGCGTGTAACGCTTCGATCTTGTTGCCATAGGGGTAGTGCGCGCCGAAATGGTGACTTTCAAATGGCAGGATATCCGCCCCCAAATCCCGCAACAGACCCCTGACATGGGGGTCATTGATGCGCGGGTCTTTTGGCCAAAGCGGCCCTGGTTGTGGCTCGGCCACATAAAGTTTGCCTGCAAAGCGGGGGGAATAGGCGCGCAAAGACAGCGCGAAAAGCGCCGCCTCATATTGCCACCGCCCCGCTTGGGCAATGAGCACAATGTCGAAATGCTGCTCAGGCGCGGGGTGCGCCTGTGATGTTTTTGCTTTGGCCATATGTCCCGTAACCCTTTGGACAGGTCATGCTTAGGCCTGTTTTCCTGCGCTGTCACGGGCAAATCAGCGCGCGGCCCTTGGCAAGCCCGTTTGGCGCTGCAATAGAGGGGCGCGCGGCACGAAAGAGGGGCAGGGCATATGGCGGCGATCATTTTTGATTTAGACGGCACGCTGATTGATGCGGCACCTGATATTTGCGTCACCGCCAACACTGTGTTGGCCGAGGAGGGCGCGGCGCCGATCAGCCTTGAGGAAACCAAATCCTTTATCGGCAATGGGGCGCGGGTCTTTGTGGAGCGGATGTCAAAGCTGCGCAACCTGCCCGATG
>JAGYKZ010000064.1 GCA_018401385.1 Roseicyclus sp. | reverse complement strand
AGAATCCAAGATTTCGATCTTCTGCAACATCTGGCGCACGATCACTTCGATGTGCTTGTCGTTGATCTTCACGCCTTGCAGACGATAGACGTCTTGCACCTCATCAATGAGGTAATCCGCCAAAGCCTCGATCCCCATGATCCGCAAAATATCGTGCGGTGCAGGGTTGCCATCCATGATGTAATCGCCCTTCTGGACGAAATCTCCTTCGACAACGGGAATATGCTTGCCCTTTGGAACCATATATTCCACGGGCTCCATCGATTCATCGACAGGCACAACGGTGATGCGGCGCTTGTTCTTGAAGTCGCGGCCAAAACGCACATAGCCATCGACCTCTGCGATGATGGCGTGATCTTTTGGACGGCGGGCTTCGAACAATTCCGCAACGCGTGGCAGACCACCTGTAATGTCTTTGGTCTTTGCACCTTCGCGCGGAATACGGGCCACAACGTCACCCGCTTCCACGGATTGACCATCTTCAACCGATAGAATGGCATCCACCGACATCGGATAGGTCACAGGGTTGCCCTGATCGTTGCGCGCGGGTTCACCATCGGCACCCACAATCAGGATTTCCGGCTTAAGCTCATTGCCTTTCGGCGCAGCGCGCCAATCCATCACGATTTTCTGGGTCATGCCAGTTGCGTCATCGGTTTCATCGCGCACTGCAATCCCGCTGACGAGGTCGACATATTTCACCGTGCCGGATTTCTCCGCGATGATTGGAAGGGTGTATGGATCCCATTCAAACAAACGGTCACCGCGCGCAACCTTTGCACCCTCGGCCACGTGCACCTTCGTGCCATATCCCAGTTTGAAGGCTGCGCGCTCGACCCCGTTATCATCGATGATGGCAATCTGCATATTGCGGCCAACCACGATCACATCACCAGTGGCGTTTTTCAGCGTGTTAGCATTGCGATACTCGATTTTGCCTTCCTGGCCCGCTTCTTGGAAACTCTGCTGGCCGCCTTGTGCAACGCCCCCAATGTGGAATGTGCGCATGGTCAGCTGCGTGCCAGGCTCACCAATGGACTGTGCCGCAATGATGCCGACCGCTTCACCCACATTCACCCGTGTGCCGCGTGCAAGGTCACGACCGTAACATACAGCGCAAACGCCCTCTTCGGCCTCACAGGTCAGTGGCGAACGGATTTTGATCGAAGCCAGACCTGCGGTTTCCACCGCATCTGCCTTGCGCTCGTCAATCAATTCACCCTTGGAGACGATCACTTCACCCGTTGCAGGTGCAATGACATCTTCACCCGCCGAGCGGCCCAAAATCCGCTCCGCCAATGAGGAAACAACCTCACCATCATTGATCGCCGCCTCGGCGGTGATGGTGTTTTCGGTTCCACAATCGACCATGCGCACGATGCAGTCTTGCGCCACGTCCACCAGACGGCGGGTCAGATAGCCTGAGTTCGCCGTTTTGAGAGCCGTGTCAGACAGACCCTTGCGCGCGCCGTGGGTCGGTTGAAGTATTCAGAACGGTCAGACCTTCCTTAAAGTTCGAGATGATCGGCGTCTCGATGATCTCGCCCGATGGTTTGGCCATCAGGCCGCGCATACCACCCAACTGCTTCATCTGCGTGACCGAACCCCGCGCGCCCGAGTGGGCCATCATGTAAACGGAGTTGGGTTCAGATTCGGCGCCGCTCTCATCGAATTTCTTGGCCGAGATGGTTGCCATCATCGCATCGGTGACTTTGTCGTTGGCCTTCGACCACGCATCAATCACCTTGTTGTATTTCTCACCTTGGGTGATGAGGCCGTCCATATATTGCTGTTCGAATTCCTTCACCTGATCGCGGGTTTCATCCACCAACGTCCATTTCGTATCAGGAACAACCATATCGTCTTTGCCGAAGGAAATCCCTGCACGGAACGCTTCGCGGAAACCAAGGCTCATGATCTGATCACAGAAAATGACGCTCTCTTTCTGGCCACAATAGCGATACACATTATCGATGACCTGCTGCACCTCTTTCTTGCGCAACAGACGGTTGACCAATTCAAACGGTGCCTTTGCGTTCAGCGGCAGAAGCGCCCCAATACGCAGACGACCAGGCGTGGTTTCAAAGCGCTGATAAACCTCGTTGCCTTCGTTATCAATTTGCTTGATGCGCGCGGTCACTTTGGCGTGCAAATGCACCTCACCAGCACTGAGCGCGTGTTCCATCTCTTCAATCGAGGCGAAAGACATCCCTTCGCCCTTCATGCCTTCGCGCTCCATGGTCACATAGTAAAGACCCAAGACCATATCCTGCGAGGGAACGATGATTGGCGCGCCATTTGCGGGTGAAAGCACGTTGTTGGTCGACATCATCAAGACGCGGGCTTCCAACTGTGCCTCAAGGGACAATGGCACGTGAACCGCCATCTGGTCGCCGTCAAAGTCCGCATTGAACGCGGAACAAACCAGCGGGTGCAACTGGATCGCCTTGCCCTCGATCAACACAGGCTCAAAGGCCTGAATGCCCAGACGGTGCAGGGTCGGCGCGCGGTTCAAAAGAACGGGATGCTCGCGGATCACCTCGTCCAGAATATCCCATACTTCGGGACGCTCTTTTTCGACCAACTTCTTGGCTTGCTTGACTGTTGATGACAGGCCCTTCGCCTCAAGCCGCGAATAGATGAACGGCTTGAACAGCTCCAACGCCATTTTCTTTGGCAACCCGCACTGGTGCAGTTTCAACTCAGGACCTGTCACGATCACCGAACGACCCGAGAAATCGACCCGCTTACCCAAAAGGTTCTGACGGAAACGGCCCTGCTTGCCCTTCAGCATATCAGACAACGACTTCAACGACGCTTGTTGGCACCTGTAGATCACGCGGCCACGGCGGCCGTTGTCAAACAACGCATCGACAGATTCTGCAACATCCGCTTTCGTTGCGGATGATGATGTCAGGCGCGCGCAATTCAATCAGACGCTTCAGGCGGTTGTTGCGGTTGATCACGCGGCGGTAGAGATCGTTCAAATCCGATGTCGCAAAACGGCCACCATCCAGCGGCACAAGCGGACGCAATTCTGGTGGGATCACGGGGATCACGGTCAGCACCATCCATTCTGGGCGGTTGCCAGACTTCGATAAAGCTTTCCACGATCTTCAAGCGCTTGATGATCTTCTTGGGCTTCAATTCACCGTGGCTTCCTTCAGGTCTTCACGCAACTGCGTTGCTTCGGCCTCAAGGTCAATATTGGCAAGCATTTCGCGGATGGCTTCCGCGCCGATATTCGCTTGGAACGCGTCCGATCCATAGGCGTCCTGCGCGTCCAGAAATTCCTCTTCGGACAACAGCTGACCATAGCTTAGGTCTGGTCAGGCCTGGCTCGATCACCACATAGTTTTCAAAATACAGGATCCGCTCCAGATCACGCAGCGTCATATCCAACATCAGGCCGATGCGGCTTGGCAGCGATTTCAGGAACCAAATATGCGCGACAGGTGCGGCCAATTCGATATGGCCCATGCGTTCGCGGCGCACCTTTTGCAAGGTCACCTCAACACCACATTTCTCGCAGACAACGCCGCGATACTTCATGCGCTTATATTACCGCACAGACATTCATAGTCCTTCACGGGCCCAAAAATACGCGCGCAGAACAGGCCGTCGCGCTCGGGCTTAAATGTGCGGTAGTTGATCGTCTCGGGCTTTTTGATCTCGCCGTAAGACCAGCTGAGGATACGCTCAGGGCTGGCCAGCGAGACTTTGATCTCGTCAAACGCTTTTGGCGCGACAAGCGGGTTGAATGGGTTGTTCGTGAGTTCCTGGTTCATTTTCAAATCTCTGAATTCGGGCAGAGAGATGGGGGATCAGGCAGCGGCGGGGACAGGCCCCGCCTGCCGCTCCTACTCATCTTCCTCCGCATCCAGGAGTTCCATGTTGAGGCCGAGGCCGCGCACTTCCTTGACGAGGACGTTGAACGATTCAGGCACGCCTGCTTCGAAATTATCCTCGCCTTTGACGATCGATTCATAGACCTTGGTGCGGCCTGCAACGTCATCCGACTTAACAGTGAGCATTTCCTGCAAGGTATATGCAGCGCCATAAGCCTCCAAGGCCCAGACCTCCATCTCCCCGAAGCGCTGACCACCGAATTGCGCCTTACCGCCAAGCGGCTGTTGGGTGACAAGGCTATATGGCCCTGTCGAACGCGCGTGGATTTTGTCATCCACAAGGTGATGCAGTTTCAGCAGGTATTTCACACCAACCGTGACAGGGCGCGCGAATTGCTCGCCCGTGCGACCATCGTAAAGAACCGACTGGCCCGATGTGTCAAAGCCCGCGCGGGTCAGCGCATCGTTCACATCGGCCTCTTTCGCACCGTCAAACACGGGCGTTGCAATTGGCACACCGCGGGTCACGGTTGAGGCGGATTCGACCAAAGCTGTTTCATCCATATCCGCGAAGGCCTGGTCATAGACCTCATCGCCATAGGCAATTTTGAGGGCATCGCGCACAGGGGTCATATCACCAGAGCGGCGATATTCGTCCAAGGCTTCGTCAATCTTCAGACCCAGACCGCGTGCGGCCCAACCCATGTGGGTTTCCAAGATCTGACCCACGTTCATACGCGAAGGCACGCCAAGCGGGTTCAGAACAAAATCGACAGGGGTGCCATCCGCAAGGAATGGCATATCCTCCATCGGAACCACTTTCGAGATCACACCCTTGTTGCCGTGACGGCCCGCCATCTTATCGCCAGGCTGAAGCTTGCGCTTCACGGCGATAAAGACTTTGACCATTTTCATCACGCCTGGGGGCAGGTCATCGCCGCGGCGCACTTTCTCGACCTTATCTTCAAAACGGTGATCCAAAGTGCGCTTCTGTGCGTCAAACTGCTGGTTCAGCGCCTCAACCTCGGCGGCGTCTGTCTCGTCACCCAAGGCAAGCTGCCACCACTGGCCGTGGCTGAGGGTGTCCAGCAGTTCCTCGGTGATCTCGGAACCCGCTTTGACGCCCTTTGGCCCTTTGACTGCGGTTTTGCCAATGAGCATGGATTTCAGACGCGCGTAGATATTGCGCTCAAGGATCGCCAATTCGTCATCACGGTCACGTGCCAGACGCTCGACAATCTCCCGCTCGATTTGCAGCGCGCGCTCGTCCTTGTCGACCCCGTGGCGGTTGAAGACGCGCACTTCCACGACTGTCCCAAAATCACCAGGTGGCAGGCGCAAGGATGTATCACGCACATCAGACGCTTTTTCGCCAAAGATCGCCCGCAGAAGCTTTTCTTCTGGGGTCATTGGGCTTTCGCCCTTTGGCGTGATCTTACCCACGAGGATGTCACCAGGCCCCACTTCGGCGCCGATATAGACGATGCCTGCCTCGTCAAGGTTGCGCAACGCTTCTTCACCTACGTTTGGAATATCGCGGGTGATTTCCTCAGGCCCAAGCTTGGTGTCACGGGCAGCAACTTCGAATTCTTCGATGTGGATCGAAGTGAACACGTCATCGCGCACGATACGCTCAGAAATAAGGATCGAGTCTTCGTAGTTATAACCATTCCATGGCATGAACGCCACGACCACATTTTTGCCAAGCGCCAATTCACCCATATCGGTGGAAGGGCCATCAGCAATCACTTCGCCTTTGCCCACACGATCGCCCACCTTCACAAGGGGGCGCTGGTTGATGCAGGTGTTCTGATTTGACCGCTGGAATTTGCGAAGGCGATAGATATCGACACCCGCATCGCCCAGTTCCAGATCTTCGGTGGCACGCACAACGATACGTTCCGCATCCACTTGGTCGATGATCCCGCCACGCTTGGCCATGATCGATGCCCCAGAATCGCGGGCAACAACGCTTTCGATACCCGTTCCCACGAAAGGTGCATCAGCTTGCAACAGCGGAACCGCCTGACGTTGCATATTCGACCCCATCAAAGCGCGGTTCGCGTCATCGTTTTCCAAAAATGGAATGAGGGAGGCCGCAACCGACACCAACTGCTTGGGCGAAACGTCAATCAGGTCAACCTGATCGCGCGGCGCAAGGGTATATTCCCCAGATTGGCGCGTGTTCACCAGATCATTGATGAACTTGCCACTTTCATCCAAGGTCGCGTTGGCCTGAGCGACCGTGTGGCGCATTTCTTCGGTCGCGGACATATAGACGACCTCATCGGTCACTTTGGTGTCCACAACGCGGCGATAAGGGGTTTCGATGAAGCCGTATTTGTTCACCCGTGCAAAAGTCGCAAGTGAGTTGATCAAACCAATGTTTGGCCCCTCTGGCGTCTCAATCGGGCACATACGGCCGTAATGGGTCGGGTGAACATCCCGAACCTCAAAGCCCGCACGCTCGCGCGTCAGACCCCCTGGCCCAAGAGCCGACAGGCGGCGCTTATGGGTCACTTCCGACAGCGGGTTCGTCTGGTCCATGAATTGCGACAACTGGCTAGAGCCGAAGAATTCACGCACAGCCGCTGCCGCGGGTTTCGCATTGATCAAATCCTGTGGCATCACCGTGTCGATTTCGACCGAGGACATACGTTCCTTGATCGCGCGTTCCATACGCAGAAGGCCAACGCGATACTGGTTTTCCATCAACTCGCCAACCGAACGCACACGGCGGTTGCCCAAGTGGTCGATATCGTCAATATCGCCCTTGCCATCGCGCAGCTCGACCAAGGCCTTGATGCAGGCCACGATATCCTCGCGGCGCAGAATACGGGTGGTGTCAGGCGCGTCCAGATTAAGACGCATATTCATTTTTACACGACCAACGGCGGACAGATCATAACGCTCGCTGTCAAAGAACAGCGTGTCAAACAGCGCGCTCGCCGCTTCAACGGTCGGTGGCTCACCAGGACGCATGACGCGATAGATATCCATCAACGCGCCGTCGCGGCTGATGTTCTTATCAACGGCCATGGTATTGCGGATATAGGCGCCAACATTGATGTTATCGATGTCCAGAACAGGAATATCGGTGACGCCCGCATCCATCAGGTCTTTCAGGGTGCCGCCTGTGACATTGCCGTCCTTGTCGGTTTCCCATGTCAACTCGTCACCCGCTTCGACATAGATCGCGCCAGTCTCTTCGTTGATGATATCTTTCGCAACAAAGCGGCCCACGATGTGATCAAACGGCACCAACAGCTCGGAGACTTTGCCCTCGTCAATCAATTGCTTGACGGCGCGGGGCGTGATTTTCTTGCTCGCCTCGGCAATCACTTCGCCGGTTGCGGCATCGACCAGATCAAATGTGGGACGGGTGCCGCGCACGCGCTCAGGGAAGAATTTGGTGGCCCAACCTTTGTTCTTCACGGAGCGGAACATCACAGTGTCATAATAGGCTTCCATGATGCCTTCTTGATCCAGACCAAGCGCATAAAGCAGCGTGGTTACCGGCAATTTGCGGCGGCGGTCGATACGCGCAAAGACAATATCCTTCGCGTCAAATTCGAAATCCAACCAAGAGCCGCGGTAGGGAATGATACGGCACGCAAACAAAAGCTTACCCGAAGAATGGGTTTTACCTTTGTCGTGGTCGAAGAACACACCGGGGGAGCGGTGCATCTGGCTGACGATCACGCGCTCGGTGCCGTTCACGATGAATGTGCCGTTTGGCGTCATCAAAGGCATATCACCCATGAAAACATCTTGCTCTTTGATGTCTTTGACAGATTTTGCGCCCGTATCCTCATCCACATCAAATACGATCAAACGCAATGTCACCTTCAATGGTGCGGCATAGGTCAAATCGCGGCTTTGGCATTCTTCAACGTCAAATTTTGGCGTTTCCAACTCATATTTCACGAATTCCAGAACGGAGGTTTCGTTGAAATCTTTGATCGGGAATACCGACTGAAAAACCCCCTTGATGCCTTCACCGTCCAAAGGCGTCTCTTGGTCCCCTGATTTCAGGAAAAGATCATAGGAG
>JAGYKZ010000063.1 GCA_018401385.1 Roseicyclus sp. | reverse complement strand
GCCAGCCGCTCGCCCGCCGCCGTGCCCTCAAGGGCGATGATCAGATCCCCCAAGGGCGACCCTCCACCCTGTTACGCATCGCGGTCCAACCCCATCAGCGCCTTGGCAAATTCTTCAGGGTCAAAGGGGGCAAGGTCGTCAATCTGCTCACCCAGACCGATGGCGTGAATGGGCAAGCCGAACTTATCAGCCAAGGCGACAAGGATACCGCCCTTGGCCGTGCCATCAAGCTTGGTCATAATCAGCCCGCTCACATCGGAGATTTTGCGGAATTCTTCGACCTGTCTGAGCGCGTTTTGGCCCGTGGTCGCATCCAAGACCAACAGCGTATTATGCGGCGCATCGGGGTCTTTCTTGCGGATCACACGGACGATCTTGGCCAATTCTTCCATCAAATCGGCGCGGTTCTGCAACCGCCCTGCCGTATCGATCAACAACAGATCAGCCCCATCCGCTTCGGCCCGCGCCATCGCGTCAAAGGCCAAGGCCGCAGGATCACCGCCTGTCTCGGCGCGCAGCACAGGCACGCCTGCACGATTGCCCCAGATTTCCAATTGCTCAACCGCAGCGGCACGAAATGTATCACAGGCCGCGATGACCACGGATTTCCCCGCCGCCTTAAATTGGCTCGCCAATTTGCCGATGGTCGTGGTCTTGCCTGACCCGTTGACACCCACCACCAACACCACCTGTGGCCGCTTGGGGTAAATCGGCATCGGTTTCGCGACCCCCTCCATCACACGCGCGACATCGCGGGCGAGCGCCGCTTTGATCTCAGCCACGCTCATGCGGCGGCCAAAATGTTCGGACGCCAAATTGGACGACAGGGCAAGGGCCGTTTCCACCCCCAAATCCGCGCTGATGAGGATTTCTTCCAGTTCCTCGATCATCTCATCATCAATGACACGCTTGGCCACAGGGGCCGCGCCACCGCCAACCAAGCGGCTGAGAAGACCGGGCTTTGGCGGGGTTGCCGCGGCAGGCTCGGGCAGGGGTATCGGCGGCGCAGCGTGCGGTGCCGTAACCGCCTCTGGGGTTGCTGATGCCTCTGGGGTCGCTTCGGCCGCGCCTTCAGCCATATCACCCTTGGCCACATCACCCTCAGCCACCAATGCCTCCAGCCCCTCGTCAATCTTGGAGGAGGAGTTGAACAGCCGCTCTTTCATTTTCTTGAAAAATGACATTCGCCCGATACGCCTTTCGCCTTGATATCTTTCCCCTAATACGGCGCGCGGGTCATTGCAAAGGCTTTGCACTGCGCTGCCCATGGGGCTAAGGTCTGCGTGATTGATTTGGCCAGATCAAAAACAGGGTTACGCGGGAATGCAGCTTCCGCCCATTTTTCTCTTTGCAGGGGCAACACTATTGCCTTTGACACTGTTGTGGCTCGAGGTTTTTGCCCTGGGGCCTTTTGGGCTTTTGGCGCTGATTGTGCTCACTGTGGTCGCGGGTTTGGTCGACCACCTCAGCCCGCACCTTTCCCCCCAGAACAGACAGGCCACAGCGCGTGATCTCATCGCGGCACAGGCGCTGCAATGGGTTTTGGGGATCGGGCATCTGGGCCTGATCCTTGCCCTGCCTTTCGTGGTGCAACAGGGGGGGGGCGGCTGCGATCATCTTTACCCTCGCTTTTGCATCTTTTGCAGGCCAGATCACCCATCCCAATGCGCATGAGTTGATCCATCAGCCCCCCCGCGCCGCGCGGCGCTTGGGGCACTGCCTTTATGCAAGCCTTGGAATGGGGCATCACGCCTCGGCGCATTTGCTGATCCACCACCCTTATGTGGCGACCGACAAGGACCCCAACAGCCCCGAACTTGGGGTTGGGTTCTGGACCTACTTGCCCCTTGCTTGGTGGGCCTCCTTCCACGGCGCGCTCAGGCGCGAGACCACGCGCCACGGCGGTGTGATATGGGCACATCCCTATCCTTGGCATATGGCGATTGCAGCGCTGTTTGCGATCTATGCCTATGTCATGGGGGGCGGATTGGGTGTGCTGGCCCATCTCGCCGCAGCCGCCCTGTTTCACATCCAAGTGATGCTGTCGGATTATATCCAGCATTACGGGCTGCGCCGCCCAATCGGGCCAGATGGCCGCCCCGCCCCGCAATCCGCACAAGACAGCTGGAACGCACCACGCCCCTACAGCACCAAGATGCTCTTGGCTGCGCCCCTGCATTCCGACCATCATCTGCACCCAAGCCGCAGCTATATTGATCTGACCCATGCGACAGGCCACCCCCGCCTGCCCTACAGCCTGCCTGTGATGGCCGCCTTGGCCACTGTGCCGCCCCTCTGGCGGCGGGTGATGGACCCGCGCGCCGCCAAATGGGCCGCGCGCAAATGACACTTGGACAGCCCTGCCCCTGCGCCCTATCTTGGCGATCATGAGCGAAGTGGACGAACAATTCTGATTTCTGGCGGCGGCATTGCGGGGCTGATCGCGGCTGCCGCTTTTTTGGCACGGCAGGCTTTTCGGTGCTGTGCGTGGATCCAAACGCGCCGTCACGACCCGCGACACGGAGGGGTCCGACCTGCGCAGCGCACCGCATTTTCCCCTCGCGCGATTTTCTGGATCAAGCGGGGCTGTCGGCGGCATTTCGCGCCCATGCGATGCCTTTGCAGGTGATGCGGATGGTAGTGCGGGCGGGGTCGAGACCGTGGCGCGCAGCGTGCATGATTTCAACGCAAGCGACATCTCCGATTTTGCCTTTTGGCTGGAACCTGCCCAATTGGCTGTTGCGCCGCGAAGGTTTGACACGGATCGCAGGTGGATCATTCACCTTCCGCGCGGGGGGTTGGCACAAAATCTTTGTTTACCCGCACAGAAGAAGCGCGCGTCACCCTGAGGCGATGGCACCGCGTGCGGAAGCGTTTACAGTGATTGCCGCAGACGAGGCTTGCCATTCACCCATGCGCAAAGCGGCGGATATCCCTGTCACGACCTTGCGCTATGGCCAGAGGCTTTGGCCTTTGCCGTCAACCACGATCACCCGCATGAGAATATCTCGACTGAAATTCACCGCTCGGGCGGGCCGATTTACGCTGGTGCCTTTGCCCGATTACGAGGGCAAGCGTCCTCGGCCGTCGTGTGGATGGAGCGCGGGCCAGAGGCGGGCGACGTCTTTATACCTGCCCCAATCCGCATTTGAGGATGAAATGCGCGCGCGCTCTGCCGATCTTTATGGGCCTTTGCGTCTGATTTCGCAGCGCACAATCTGACCCATCATCTCGCAAGTGGCGCATCGCCTGACGGGGCGTCTGGCCTTGGTGGCTGAGGCGGCCCATGTCGTCCCCCATTGGCGCGCAAGGCCTGAATGAGCCTTGCCGATATGGCGACTTTCTGCTTCTGGCAAAGGCCGCCCCTCGGCAATTGGGAATGCGGCGATGCTGCAAAGAGATATGAGCGCGCGCCATGCCGAGATTGCGGCGCGCGTGGCTGGCGTAGATGCGCTCAACCGTGCCTCAATGGCCGAGGATCAAGGATTGCGCGATCTGCGGATGCGGGCCTTGAACACGTTTTATTCAGTCAAACCCATGCGTCAGATCTTGATGCGCGCAGGGCTTAGACGCGCGCAGGCGCATCTGGTTAAAGCTGCGCCTGAAACATCGCGCGCCGCCTCGCGCGCAGCATCAGTCACAACATCACCAATCATGCGCGCAATCTCATCCACACGGGCGGTGGCATCAAGGGGTATGACGGTGCTGAGGTCACCGCGCCCTGAACCGCCTTGGAGACGCGCCAATGATGTGCCCCCAATGCCGCGACTTGCGCGGGCTGTGCGTCACGACCAAGACCTGCCACCGCTGCCAAAGCCGCCAAACGCCGACCAACCGCATCCGCCGTGGCACCACCCACACCACGGTCGATCTCATCGAAAATCAATCGTTAAGCCTTGCTCGTCACGGGTGAGGCACACTTTCAAAGCCAAAAGAAAGCGCGACAATTCCCCGCCCGAAGCGATTTTGTTCAGCAGACCTGCCGGCGCGCCGGGGTTGGTGGCCACGGTGAAGGTCGGCATCCACCCCATCTGGCCCAGCAGGCGCGTCCGTGAGGGCGGTGGTGAAACCGCGCGCTCCATTTTTTCAACGGCGCAAGCTCCCCGCCATGGCGGCATCAGGGCACGCGCGGCAGTCGTGCGTTTGCTGCGCAAGGCATCCGCTGCGGCATGATAGGCCTTATCCGCCTCCGCCTGCATCTGCGCCAAGGCGGCGATATGGGCGATCCCCCTTCAATCGCGCCAAAGGCGGCTTTTTGCAAATCCTGCCACATCTGGCAGAGCATCGCAAAGGACACCATGTTTGCGGGCCAAAGCGCGCAGGGCAAATAATCGATCCCTCGGTTTCTTCAATTCATGCGCATTAAAAACCAGACGATCCGCAAAATCTCCACGATCCGCTGCGCCTCGCCCAGTTCCAGATTGGCGCGTTCCAAAGCGGCCAAGGCCGTCCAAAGCGCCTTCGCTGCGATCCGATGGCCCCGCCGCAAGAGCTGTCAGGGCATCGGTAGTCTGTCCTTCTGCACCCTGCTCGGACAAGGTGGCGGCAAGCCGCGCCACATCCTCGCGCAGGCGCTCCGCCCCTTGCATAAGGCGGCGCTTGGCATCCAACGCATCCTCCTCCCCCGCTTCGGGGGCGAGGGTTTCAAACTCGGCGACAGCATGGCGCAGAAAATCTTCCTCAGCGCGAATTTTTTCCAGATCGTCAAGCGCCGCTTTATGCGCCGAGGCGGCTTTGCTGCGCGCGCGCCACAGCACGGCCAATGCAGCAAGATCATCACCATGCGCCCCGAAATCATCCAACAGCGCACGGTGTCCACGTGGGTCCAACAGCCCGCGATCATCATGTTGGCCGTGCAATTCGACCAAGCATTCGGACAGCGCGCGCAGCACCTCACCACTGGCGCGGCGGTCATTGACCCATGCGGTCTTGCGCCCGTCTTGGGTGTTGATGCGGCGCAGGATCAATTCGGGGCCGGTGGGCAGACCCGCCTCCGTCAAAATCGCCTGCACGCGATGATCTTCGGCCAGATCAAATACGGCGGAGACCTCGCCCTGATCCGCGCCTTGGCGCACCAGATCAGCACGGCCCCGCCACCCCAAAACAAAGCCAAGCGCGTCAAGAAGAATGGATTTCCCCGCGCCCGTTTCCCCCGTCAACACGTTCAACCCCGCCTGAAACTCAAGGCTGAGATGATCGATAAGCAAAAGATCGCGAATTTCGAGATGCCGCAGCATCGGCCATGCCCCCGTTCAGTGACCTAGAGCCACGCTCCACGGATGGTGTTGTTCCAAATCCCGCGCAACCACCCCTCCCCTTGCGGCTCGGCCTCAAGACCTTGGCCCTGCAATTGACGATACGCATCGTCATAGAAGGGCGAAGATTGGAAATTATATCCCAAAATCGCCCCTGCTGTCTGCGCCTCATCGGTCAGGCCAAGCGAGAGATACGCCTCAACCAACCGCATCAACGCCTCGGGCGTGTGAGATGTGGTCTGGAATTCCTCCACCACCACGCGGAAACGGTTGATCGCGGCCATATAGTGCTGCCGCTCTAGGTAGTAGCGACCAATTTCCATTTCCTTGGCCGCCAAATGGTCGAATGCGAGATCGAATTTCAATGCAGCGGAATTGGCAAATTCGCTGTCGGGATACAGCTCGATCACGGCGCGCAGGGCTTGCAGCGCCTGAAAGGTCAACCCTTGGTCGCGGCCGACCTGTTCGATTTGGTCGTAATAGGTCAACGCCAGAAGATATTGCGCATAGGCGGCATCATCATCTGCGGGATAGAATTCGATAAAACGCTGCGCGGCCACGCGCGCCTCCTCATATTGACGCGCCTCATGATGGCTAAACGCCGCCATGATCAGACCGCGCTTGGCCCATTCGGAATAGGGGTGAAGGCGCTCCACCTCCAGAAACAGGGGCGCTGCGGCTTCGGGGTCATTGTTGCGCTCAAGCTCGAACTCGGCACGATTGTAAATCTCTTCGGCGGTCAAGGCCTCTAGCGGCTGTTCCTGCACGCGGCCAAACAGACCACGGCGCGGTTCCCCACCATCGGCCCCGCGGGCCACGAGCCGGTGAAAATGGCTGACGGAATCAACAGACCATCGAGCTTTGTTGAAAATCCATGCGCGTGACGTGTCGTTCATCTATCTACCGCAGCCGTCGCCCAGCCCCCAAATGCTTGGGTAACTTATTCCTAGGGTGTTAGCACATTAATCGAAGGGCAAACGTCAGATTGCCTCAGGCAACATAAGCAAATCATGTTTGCCCAACTATGCCGATAACCGGGCCGCGGTCGCACTCACATTCGATGTGCATCGCATCCGGGCATGGCAAAACGCGCGCGCAGCGGCGGTTGGTCAGCATGACCCGCGCGCTTGCCCTCGTAATGACCAAGGATCGGGTGGCCCGCCAAGGCCAAATCGCCAAGCGCATCAACATTTTGCGGCGCAACCTCATCGGCGTGTCGGAAACCACCGGGTGAAAGCACATCATCGCCATCCACCACAACCGCATTGTCGTAGAACCGCAAGGGCAAGGCCCGCGTCCCACATCCTCCACATCGGATTGGCGGCAGAAGGTGCGACTGTCGCACAGCTCACACTGAAACAGCCATTGGCCCAGATCAGCGCGGCGATGTTGCACGCCAATCGCGGGATCGGGAAAATCAATCGAAAAGGCCATGGTCAAATGTGATGCAGGTGATAGGGATGCCTCGCTGTCACCATCGCGGACGGTCACTTTTTTGAGAATCTCAATCGCATAGATGGGGCGGTCTTGGCGCACGATCCCCGCATCCAAGAGGCCGCGCACGAATTGCACCGCGGAGCCATCCAGAATCGGCACTTCCTCCGCATCAATATCAATGCGGGCATTGTGGATGCCGCAACCTGCCAAAGCCGCCATAAGATGTTCGATGGTGGACACCGATATGCCATCTGCATTGCTGATCTTGGTGCACAGGCGGCTTTCAGGCACGCTGTCGAAGCGTGCAGGGATCAACGGATCGGCCTCCTGCACATCCACGCGGTTGAACCAAATGCCGCTATCCGCAATGCTGGGACGAATGACCATGGTGACAGGCTTGCCCCCATGCAGGCCCACTCCTGTGAATGTTGCTGGATTTTGTAGCGTTGCTTGCACCGCGTGTCTTCCTGTCGTCCTTGCCCATTGTCATATGGGCACCCCCAAGGCAGCCACCCCAATTTGGCCGCATCGTGGTGATACAAACTTGGGGTGCGCGACACAATTCAACCTTTGTGACTCTCTGCAACAATGGCAAAACACATCGGCAGATTTTCGCCAAATCCCAAAGTAGAACTTTATAAGCAATTGGTAAAAAAGAAAAAAGGCCGATCACAGATCGGCCTTTTGAGATAGAGATCGGGTTGGATTTAATTGGCTTGGCGGCGCAAGAAGGCGGGAACTTCGATACGCTCCTGTTCGGGGTCGACTGCCTCATCCTCGATCATCGGTTCGTGCTGCGCCCCCAAATCCGGACGGCTGCGCGTTACGGGTGGCTCATGATCGCTCTGCCCCGTCATGCGGCTCAGAAGCGAATTGATACCAAAGCTTTTGCGCGGCTGTGCGGGTTTATCCGCAAAAACCGGACGCTGCGGCGCAGCAGGGCGCGCGGTTGCCCCATTGTGCGTGGCAATGGCATTTTTCAGACGATCCAGCGCTTGCGGGCTGGGCGTGCCTGCGGCAGGGCGAATGGGCGCAACGAATGTGGTTTCTGGCGCCTCCTCTGCGATGGTTTCCTGCATCTCGGGTGCAGGCTGGCTCATGGCGCTGTCATAAACAGGTGCGGGCACATGGGCATCCTCACCTGCATCCATACCGCCCGCCATATCGCCGCGCGAATTCTCCTCCTGCAATTCGGAGAACAGGAAGGGCTCGGGCGCGTGATCGGTGGCTTCGGCCGCCTCAGGCGCTACCGTGGCAGTGTCTTCTGCGTCTTGTGCTGCCGCGATGGGCTGAGGGGCGGCTGTATAAAGGCGCTGGGGCTGATAGCTCTGCATCTCGGACACATCAATGCCCGTGGCCACAACCGATACTCGCATCCGCCCTTCCATGGAGGTATCAAGAGTCGAACCCACGATGATATTCGCGTCTGGGTCGACCTCCTCACGGATGCGGTTGGCGGCCTCGTCCAATTCAAATAGGGTCAGGTCATAACCGCCCGTGATGTTGATCAAGACACCTTTCGCGCCTTTCAGGCTGATCTCATCCAACAGCGGGTTGGCAATGGCTTTTTCCGCGGC
>JAGYKZ010000062.1 GCA_018401385.1 Roseicyclus sp. | reverse complement strand
GCGAGGGTTTCCTCCATCGCCTTTATTTTAGTTTCTGCCGCGTCAAGCTGATCGGTTTTGGCAAGGGTTTTATCGGCCAAAAGCAGCCCCGCCATCAGCAACATCCGCTCGGCCGGCAAGCGCCCGATCTGCCCCATGACCACGGCGGCCTCGGTGTCCAGCATCTGTGCGGCAGCTTTAAGAAAGGCTTCTTCACCCTCTTGGCAGGCAACGGGAAAGTTGCGTCCACCGATGGTAATCGTTACGTCAGGCATCACACGCCCCCTTCTTCGGTGATTGCATCAATCTCGGCCAAGATCTGCGCCAATTCCTGTGCATCCGCTGCACGCTGCGCCTTGAGCGCCCGAATTTCCGCTAACAGCCCTGATTGCAACAACTCCCGATCAAACTGCGCCTCGGGCGTGGCGCGTATTTCTTCCAATGCTTCTTGGAGCCGTGCAATGGTCCCACGCAGATCGGCAAGGATGCTGACCCCCATGTCAACACCGCGATCTTCCAGCGCATCACGCGCGGCATCGCGTTCATCGCGCGCCTCGTTGCGTTCATCGCGCAGGCGCGCCGCACGCATCCGCAGGATTTGCACCTCGCTCTCGCCCATACCCTCTGCGCGGGGCGCGGCATCAGGCGCAGCTTGTGTCTGGGCGCTTGCATGGCTCAGTTCGGCTTTCAGGCGCTCAACTTCGGCTTGGGCTGCGGCCAATTCCGCCGCCAGCGCGTCCCGCGCGGTCTCAGCTTCCTGTGCGCGCAACTCCGCGCCATCGCTGTTGCCTTGCGCTTGCGCCTCTATCGCCTTGAGACGCGCCGCCAGATCAAGCCTTGTGCGCTGTTCAAGGGCCAATTCGGCGCGCAGCTCCTCGATGTCAGACGCGTCAGACTCCAAAGCGGGGGCCGCGTCCACCACGCCTCTTTTTCCTGCCTGTCCAATGGCCGCATCTATGCGTGCCAAGGCCGCAGACAGGCGCGCCTCCAGCTGATCTACCTTTTCCATGGCCAATGGATCGCTCATATCGCCTCCCCCACATTCGGGCGCAGGTCTCGCCTGATACACCACTTAAAACACAACGGCCTGTCGCATTACCACTTGTCTCGGTCAGGCCGAATCTGACCTGTTGCGGCACATTATGACCGAATTTCACAAGTTTGGCAGGTTTTCTTGATGCAAGGCAAGAGCATCGCTTTTGGTGTCATGATGGGCGGTGCTGCGGGCTTCGGGCTTGCACTTTGGCCACGCCCTGTTAAACCCGCTCTTGTTACCGCTCCCACAGGTTTTTCTAGGACATCACTATGGATCTTTCTGCACTTGCCGCCCGCAATCCTGACCATTGGCGCCGCGCCGCCTGCATTCGCACACTTGCCCTTGACGGGGTGGCCGCCGCGAATTCGGGCCATTCTGGAATGCCCATGGGGATGGCGGATGTTGCGACCGTGCTGTTTGACAAGCATCTTTCCTTTGACGCCTCCGCCCCACATTGGCCCAACCGCGATCGATTCATCCTTTCGGCGGGCCATGGATCGATGCTGATTTATGCGCTGCTTTACCTTACGGGTTACACGCAGATGACATTGGAGCAGATCAAGAATTTCCGCCAACTTGGCGCGATCACGGCGGGCCATCCTGAATTTGGCCATGTCGAAGGGGTGGAAACAACCACCGGCCCCTTGGGTCAAGGGATTTCCAACGCAGTCGGCTTTGCCATTGCCGAGGAGCATCTGCGCGCCACATGGGGCGCAAAGATCATGGATCACTATACCTATTGCATCGCCGGGTGACGGCTGCCTGATGGAGGATCACCATAGGAGGCCATCGGCTTACGGGTCGCCACGAACTCAGCCGCCTGATTGTGCTGTGGGATGACAATAACATCACCATCGATGGCACAGTCGATATGGCCTGCCGTGTCGATCAACGTGCGCGCTTCGCCGCTGCGGGTTGGGATGTGTTTGACTGTGACGGGCATGATGCCGCCGATATTGACCGCGCTATCACGGCGGCCAAGGCAAGCCCGCCCCGCGATGGTGGCCTGCAAACCCATATCGCGATTGGGTCCGCCGCGCAGGATACACCCAAAGGTCACGGCGCATTGACCGATCCCAAAGTGGTGGCCAACCAAGGCCGCCTATGGCTGGATGCATGGGGCGTTTGAAATTCCTGCCGATCTCAAACAATGGTGGGGGCGGGGTCCAAGGGGGCCGCCGCGCGTGCAGCATGGGAAGCGCGTCTTGCCGCCCTGCCCGCCGCCAAACAGGCCGAGTTCACGCGCGCCTTTGCGGGTGAGCTGCCCGAAAAACTTGGCAATGCGCTGCGCCGCTATAAAAAATCATTGGTCGAAGATGCACCAAAGGTGGCCACCCGCAAGGCCAGTGAAATGACCTTGGCCGTGATCAATCCGATCATGACGGAAACCTTGGGCGGGTCTGCGGATTTGACGGGATCAAACAACACCAAGACGGGCGATATGGGGATTTTCACCCCTGAGAACCGCAAGGGTCGGTATATCCATTACGGCATCCGCGAGCATGGCATGGCCGCGGCGATGAACGGTATGGCGTTGCATGGTGGTGTGCGCCCCTATGGTGGGACATTCTTTACCTTTACCGATTACGCGCGCCCCTCCATGCGCCTGTCCGCGCTGATGGGGATCAATGTGGTCTATGTGATGACCCATGATAGCATCGGTGTGGGGGAGGATGGCCCCACGCACCAGCCCGTTGAGCATCTCGCGATGATGCGCGCCACGCCCAATTGCCTTGTCATGCGGCCTGCAGATGCGGTGGAAACCTTGGAATGTTGGGAAATCGCGCTGTCGCAGCCAAACCGCCCCAGCGTCTTGGCCCTGACCCGTCAGAACCTGCCCACGCTGCGCAGCAAAAACGTGTCGCGCAATCTGGCCGCGCAAGGCGCCTATGTTCTGGCCGAGGCCGAAGGCAAGCGTCAGGTGATCTTGATGGCGACAGGCTCGGAGGTTGAAATCGCGATGGACGCGCGCGCCAAATTGCAGGCCGAAGGCATTGGAACACGGGTTGTCTCGATGCCGTCCATGGAACTCTTTGCCGAACAGGACGAGGCTTATCGCAAGCGCGTGCTGCCCGCAGGGCCGGTGCGGATCGCCGTTGAGGCCGCCGTGCGTCAACCGTGGGACCGCTGGTTGTTGGGCGAACGGGGCCGCGAGGCAAAAGCGGGCTTTGTGGGCATGAACAGCTTTGGCGCTTCTGCCCCTGCCGAGGTTCTTTATGAGCATTTCGGGATCACCGCAGATGCGGTGGTGGCGGAGGCCAAAGCACGGCTCTAAGCATCTTCGTTGATCTATGAAACAGGGGCGCGTGGTGTTGATCACGCGCCCTTTGTTGGGATGTGACGGGCAACCACTAACGCCTTCCCAACGTCTTCCTGTATCTGGTGGCATTGCAAGGGCCACCAAGATCACAGCGCATTGTTCGCGCAAACGTTCGCGCTAACATCTTATGTTTTCGCTAACATTCTGAAAATCTTTCATTTTTTTCTTGGGAAAGGCGCATCGTAGGGGTATGCCCACGCCAAGAGCGCAGATCGGATCGGAGACAGGATCATGACCATCACCCTTGGCATCAACGGATTTGGCCGCATCGGACGCTGCACCCTTGCCCATATCGCGGAAGCGGCGCGCAATGATGTGCAGGTGGTCAAGATCAATGCGACAGGACCGCTTGAGACCAACGCCCATCTCCTGAAATATGACAGCGTGCATGGGCGCTTTGGCGGCCAAGTGCGGCTGACCGAGGATACGATGGATTTGGGTCAAGGCCCGATCAAGGTGTTCTCCACCTATGATCCGCAGGAATTGGATTGGGACGGCTGCGATGTGGTGCTGGAATGCACGGGCCAGTTCAACAACCGTGATGCGGCCGCCGTACATCTGACACGCGGCGCAAAGCGGGTCTTGGTCTCAGCCCCCGCGAAACAGGCGGATAAAACCATCGTCTATGGCGTGAACCACCGCGAGTTGCGCGAAGATCACCATGTGGTGTCAAACGGGTCTTGCACCACGAATTGCTTGGCCCCTTTGGCAAAAGTGCTGAATGATGCGATTGGCATTGAGCGCGGGATCATGACCACGATTCACAGCTACACAGGCGATCAGCCCACGCTGGATCGCCGCCACTCGGATCTTTACCGCGCGCGCGCGGCAGCTATGGCGATGATCCCCACCTCCACCGGCGCGGCCAAAGCGCTGAAAGAGGTGCTGCCTGAACTCGAAGGTCGGCTGGATGGCACCGCAATGCGGGTTCCGACACCGAATGTGTCTTGCGTTGATCTGACCTTTGAGGCGGGCCGCGAGACTTCGGTGGAGGAGGTCAACCAGATCATGAGCGATGCCGCCGAAGGCCATATGCGCAGCGTTTTGGCCTATGACCCCGAACCCAAAGTGTCGATTGATTTCAATCACACCACGCACAGCTCGATCTTTGCCCCAGATCAGACAAAGGTCATTGGTGGTCGCACCGTTCGGGTTTTGGCGTGGTATGATAATGAATGGGGCTTCTCGGCGCGTATGGCGGATGTCTCCGCCGCAATGGGGCGCTTGATCGCCTGAGCCGTTGCACAGTGGAATTTAGAAGAAAACCCCAGCCATGCCATTGGCTGGGTTTTTTACGCGCACAGCTCTCTTTCCCAAAGCGCCGATTGCCATTAGACATAATTTCATGACAAATACGATTGCAATCTGGTTGGGTGGGTTGGTCCTATCGCTGATAGCGGTTGATGCGATCTTATGGGATCAGTCAGTCTTGATCTTCCTTGGCAAAGCTTTGATCGCACTCCTGACCAAAATGGCCTTCTGGCGCTAGTGATCCCTCTTTTCTTTTGGGTTGCAAGGGACTATACCACCCCCAATGTTACCGCTAACAAATTTCGGTTATTGGAGGGGATCATGACTGTTAAGGTTGCGATTAACGGATTTGGCCGCATCGGGCGCAATGTGCTGCGCGCGATTATCGAGTCGGGGCGCACCGATATTGAGGTGGTCGCAATCAACGATCTGGGACCAGTTGAAACCAATGCGCATCTCTTGCGTTTTGACAGCGTGCATGGCCGCTTTCCCGCCGAGGTGAAAACGACCGAGACGACCATTGATGTGGGTCGCGGCCCGATTGAGGTGACCGCAATCCGCAACCCTGCCGAATTGCCATGGGGCCATATTGATATCGTGTTGGAATGCACAGGCATTTTCACCGACCGCGACAAGGCCGCGGTGCATCTGGAAAATGGAGCGTCACGCGTTTTGGTCTCGGCCCCCTCGACAGGGGCGGATAAGACCATCGTATACGGGGTAAACCATGGCACGTTGACGAAAGACGATATTATCGTCTCAAATGCGTCTTGCACCACCAATTGCCTCAGCCCCGTTGCCTTTGCGATCCACAATGCCATCGGCATTTCGCGCGGCTTTATGACCACAATCCACAGCTATACGGGCGACCAGCCCACGCTCGACACCATGCACAAGGACCTGTATCGCGCGCGCGCTGCCGCGATGAGCATGATCCCCACCTCCACGGGGGCCGCGCGCGCCGTGGGCCTTGTCCTGCCTGAATTGAACGGCAAGCTGGACGGGGTGGCGATCCGCGTGCCGACACCAAATGTCTCCGTGGTTGATCTAACCTTTGAAGCCGCGCGCGGCACAACAGTTGAAGAAATAAACGAAGCGGTGATCAAAGCCGCCAATGGCCCGCTGAAGGGCATTTTGGGCGTGACCGATCAGCCCAATGTATCGATGGATTTCAACCATGATCCCCGCTCTTCGATCTTCCATTTGGATCAAACCAAAGTGATGGATGGCAATATGTGCCGCATCCTGAGCTGGTATGACAATGAATGGGGTTTCTCCAATCGCATGGCCGATACGGCCGTGGCAATGGGGAAACATTTGTGATGCACCGCAGGTGAAAGCGAACCATAAAGGCGCGCGAAAGCGCGCCTTTATTGTCGTGAAAAATTGACCTTAGCATCGATAAATCGCTAGCGCAGGTGCATATCCTTTCTTTCGCAAATTCGGAGGCCTCATACGGCGTGGAACACATTGATGATCTTGATCTGGCGGGCAAAACCGTGTTGACCCGTGTCGACATCAATGTGCCCCATGGACCATGGCCGCGTCACCGATGCCACACGGGATCGAAAAGATCATCCCCACCCTTCGCGATATCCGCGCAAAAGGGGGCGGTTGTTCTTTTGGCCCATTTTGCCGCCCAGCGGCAAACCGTGCCAGAGACGAGCCTAACGTACTGATACCCGCGCTTGAGGCCGCGCTTGGGGATCAGGTGATCTTTGTCGAAAACCCAGACTGTGTGCCAGCATTCATGCAACCCCATCAGACGCGGTGATCTTGTTGGAAAACACCCGCTTCTCCGCCAAGGAGGAGGCAACGACCCAAAAATTGGCGCAATTCTATGCGGCACTTGGCGATATTTATTGCAATGATGCCTTTTCAGCGGCGCACCGGGCGCACGCCTCCACCGAAGGGGCTGCGCATTTGCTGCCTTCTGTGCGGGGCGGTTGATGGTCGCGGAATTACGCACTGGAGGCGGCACTTGGCACCCCTGCCCGCCCTGTTATGGCCAGTTGTTGGTGGGGCGAAAGTGTCCACTAAGCTTGACCTCTGCACACCTCTGGTGGGCAAGGTGGATCGCCTTGTCATCGGGGGCGGTACGGCCAATACATTTTTGGCGGCACAGGGCCAGCGATGTGGCGCGTCTCGTGCGAGCATGATCTGGCAGAGACCGCGCGCGACATTCTGCATCACGCGAAAACCACAGGATGCACCATTATCCTGCCCAGCGATGTGGTGATTGCCCGCGAATTAAAGCAGGTGCTGCGCATGAGGTGGTCCCCGCGCGGCCGTGCCAAGGGGATGCAATGATTTTTTGGACGCAGGCTCCAGACAGCGTTGCCACGATCATCGCCCAGATTGAACCGGCAAAACCTTGATTTGGAAACGGCCCTCTCCAGTCTTTTTTGAAATCAGCCGTTTGATGCGGCGACAAATGCGGCGGCGCAAGCTGCGGGCACAGGCCACCCGCGGGCGGTTATGGCGCCATCGCGGGCGGTGGTGACACGGTCGCGGCGTTGAACATATCAGGTGCGGCGGCGCAATTTACCTATATCTCGACCGCGGGCGGCGCCTTCCTTGAGTGGATGGAGGGCAAAACCCTTCCAGGTGTTGCGGCATTGCTGCGCTGAAACGCCATATATTGCGCCCTCTACGGCGCTGACTCACAAAGAAAAATAAATCGAATCAGGGGGATTCCCTTTTCGATTCGAATATGCGAATCTGCCTGCACAATATCGGCGCATATCCAAGAACGCCGAATTGATGAGGCAGAAAAGAACGATGTCCAAGGCCCGTAAATTGTCGCTCGCAGGGGCGGTTCTGCATATCACGCTGATTCTGGTCGGCGGGTATTTCGGGCTGTCCGCCATCCAAGGGGACTCGGGTCTGTTTCAGCGCATCCAAGTGGAGGCGGAGGCCGAGGAGCTGCGCCTTGAATTGGCGGCCCTGCAAGCTGAGACCAGCCACCTTGAGACGCTGACCCGGCGGATGTCAGATGATTTTCTTGACCTCGATCTGCTGGACGAACAAGCGCGCGAGATCTTGGGCTATTTGCGCAGCGATGAGATCGTGCTGCGCTGACGCGCAAAATAACCCCACTATGCCGCATTCTGCCTTGCCCCGCTGGGATGGGCTTTCTAACACTATAGGCAGATACGGATCGAAAAGGGGATCATCATGCGCACCAAAGCAGCCGTTGCCTTAAAAGCAGGCGAACCATTGACCGTCATGGAGGTTGAATTGGACGGCCCGAAGGCGGGCGAAGTCCTGGTCGAAATCAAGGCCACGGGCATTTGCCATACCGATGAATTCACCCGATCTGGCGCAGACCCAGAGGGAATTTTCCCCGCCATTCTGGGCCATGAAGGCGCGGGTGTTGTGGTGGAGGTCGGCGAAGGTGTGACCACCCTCAAGCCTGGTGATCATGTCATCCCGCTTTACACGCCTGAATGTCGGCAATGTGCGTCCTGCCGTTCGGGCAAGACCAACCTGTGCACCGCCATTCGCAACACCCAAGGTCAGGGGCTGATGCCCGATGGCACGACACGGTTTAAGATGCTCGATGGCACGCCGATTTATCATTATATGGGCTGCTCGACCTTTGCCAATCACACAGTGCTGCCTGAGATCGCCTTGGCCAAAGTGCGCGATGACGCGCCCTTTGACAAAATCTGCTACATCGGCTGCGGCGTGACCACGGGGATCGGGGCCGTGATCAACACAGCAGGGGTCGAGATCGGATCAACCGCCGCTGTGTTCGGC
>JAGYKZ010000061.1 GCA_018401385.1 Roseicyclus sp. | reverse complement strand
CAATTTCGTCTATTGGATGCGGTCAATTTGCTGCGTGTGACGGCGCAAGCGCCCGCACTGACGCTGGACAGTGGTCTGATTGCGGCCGCCTCAACCCATGCACGGGATATGGCGGTGCAAAATCGTCCATGGCATTTTGGCTCGGATGGGTCATCGCCCATAGATCGCGCGCGCCGCGCTGGATATCGCGGGGCCGTTCTGGGCGAGAATATTTCTGAGACCTATGAAAGTGAACTTGAAACCCTGCGCGCTTGGATGGCACGGCCTGACACACGGGCCGTGATCCTTGATCCAAACGGGCGCGAATTGGGCCTTGGCTATTTCCAAGAAGAAGAGGGCAAGATCTGGTGGGTGTTGATGGTGGGTGACAGCCGACAGACCGCAATCGGCCCGCGCGGGTAATCAGGGATAGATATCAATGGGTGTCCGCATCCGCACCATGGAATAGATTTCGCGCATTTCGGCATTTGTCACGGCAATACAGCCCGCCGTCCAATCTGATTGGAACGCATTTCTAAACGGGGTTCCGTGGATGAAAATATCACCGCCGGGCGATTTTCCACGGGCCCGTGCAAAGGCACGATCCTGTGTATTGGGGTAGCTGATCCCAATGGATAGGTAAAAGGCCGAATTGGGGTTGCGGCGGTCGATGTAATAGCGCCCCTCTGGCGTTCGGCCATCCCCCTCGAACTGTTTGTGACCTTCTGGGGCAAAGCCCAATTCAATGTCATAGCTGCGCAGCACCGCGTCCTGATGCATCAACGCCATTTGGCGCGTGCTCTTATCCACCACGATGCGCGTGACCTCTGGTCCTGTGTAGGTTGGAACGGATTTTGACACACAGCCACTGAGTGCGGCTGCAAAAGCCAAAAGAAGGAAACCGCGAATATTGACCATGAAGCGCCCGAAAAACAACCAACTCACGACCGCAGCGTTACTGCAATTTTTGCAATCGCTAAACCAAAATCTTCACCCCTCTTGCGCCAAGATTGCCGCAAGACCCGCCTTATAATCGGGATAAGCCCATGTCAGGCCAAGCTCCTGCTTGATGCGCGCATTGCTGACGCGTTTGTTTTCCGAATAAAAACTGGCGGCCATGGGGCCTAAATCGGCTTGCTCAAAGGCGATGGCAGGCGGCAGGGGTGCGTCCAGAAGGGCCGCCGCATAGGCGATCACATCCTCGGGAGGTGCCGGGTGATCGTCACAGAGATTGTAAATTGCGCCCGCTTTGGGCGCCATCATAGAGGCCTCTAGCGCCCGCGCGATATCGGTCACATGAATCCGCGAAAAAACCTGACCATCTTTAATAATGCGCCGCGCGGTGCCATTGCGAATTTTCTCAAACGGCCCTCGGAAGGGGCCATAAATTCCCGCAAGACGGAAGATATGCAAAGCAGCGGCCGTTTTTTGGCAAGCGTCCACCCTGCCTCTGCGGCGACCCGCGCCTGACCGCGCGCGGTTGTGGGGTGGAGTGCATCCGTCTCACTCACCCAATCGCCGCCACGATCGCCATACACACCTGTGGTGGAGAGATACCCCACCCAAGTTTTCTGTGCCAAACAGGTTTCAAGCTGCTCGCCCCAGATGCTCAGAACGGGGTCCTGCGCCCCATCAGGTGCAATCGAGCTGAGGATGTGGCTTGCCCGTTTGATATCATCGGACAGATCATCCCGCCCCCAAATCCGCGCGGTGATGCCCCGTGCGGCCATCGCTTTGGCTTTATCTGCATTGCGGGTGGTGGCGATGATCTCCCAGCCTTTTGGCAACAGCAGCGGTTCAAGCGCCGCTGCACTATAGCCATGACCAAAAGATAGAAGGATCATTTTATCTGCTCCAATGCCCATTTTGCTGCATCCGCGACCGTTGCGTCTGGATCATCCACCAATGCGCGGATCTCTTCAATCAATTCAGCATCGCCGCTGTTGCCGATAGCATAAAGCACATTGCGCACAAAGCGGTCCCGCCCGATGCGTTTTATGGGGGACCCTGAAAATTTTTCCCGAAACTGGGCATTGTCCAGTTTTGCCAATTCCCCAAGTTTGGGTGCGCGCAAATCATCGCGCGCGGCGTAGCGGATGTCGGAGGCTGATTTTGCGAATTTATTCCACGGACAAATCGCCAGACAGTCATCGCAGCCATAGATACGATTGCCAAGTGCAGGACGCAAAGCCGGATCAATCGGGCCTTTGTGCTCGATGGTCAAATAGGAAATGCAGCGCCGCGCATCGAGTTGATATGGGGCGGGAAAGGCCTGTGTGGGGCAGATATCCAAACAGGCGGTGCAGCTGCCGCAATGGCCGACCTCGGCGCTGTCTGGTTCCAGTTCCATGGTTGTGAAGATTGCGCCCAAGAAAAAGAAATTGCCCAAATCCCGCGCCAAGAGATTGGTGTGTTTGCCCTGCCAACCAAGGCCTGCGGCTTGCGCGAGGGGCTTTTCCATCACGGGGGCCGTATCGACAAACACTTTGACCTGATCGGCGGGCTGGCCTTGATCCAACAACCAACGCCCCAAGCGTTTGAGGCGCTTCTTCACCACATCATGATAATCCCGTTTTGCGCATAGACCGAGATCGCGGCGCGGTCGCGCGCAGCACCGCCAACGGATCCTCTTCTGGCGTATGATCAGCCAGCATGATGACGGATCTTGCCTGGGCCAAAGCGCTTGATCGGCGCGCCAGTCGATACGCCCTCTAGCCAACCCATTTGCCCGTGATAGCCTGCCGCCACAAAATCGCGAAGGCATACCGCTTGTGTGATATCAGATGGGCGGCAAATTCCGATTTTCGCAAATCCGATGGCCGAAGCTTCGGCGCGGAGGGTATCTTCAATCCGCTCAAAAGTCCAAATTCGCGTAATGGGGCGGCTGCGGAAAGCCTGATATCTGATCCGCGCTAAAATCGACCGAAAGGCGGACGGGACTTGACCTTGCATACCAGTCCTTGACCACCTCCGAGCGGTTCCAATCGACATCGAGCCGTAATCAAGACATGAGAGACGCGCGGCCGCCGTAAATCGGCCAATGTCATACGGTCGCCCGCCAACCAGCGGCGGTGGTCCAACAGCCATGCCATGTAATCGAGATGGAACTGATCTGGGTTGCCCCCGTCTTGACCGCCCGCCCATCGGGATAGCCTGCGCGCATGAGCTTTTTGTTGACCCGCTCATAGACCAAGTTCTTGGTGACATCATGATGGAATTTGTCATCAAACCAAAAACACAAGCGCCGCACCTCGGCGCGGGCTTTGATCTCATGGGGGATCAATTCGGGTTCTGGGTATTTTTCTTCGAGATATTCGCAGATCGCGTGGCTTTCACTGAGGAACACGCCGTCCATTTTCAACACGGGCACTTTGCCTGACGGGTTGCGCCGCAAATGGTCGGGTGTCGCCTCCCAGTAGCGTTCCTCCACCAATTCCACCTCGATTTTCTTTTCCGCCAAGACAAGCCGCACTTTGCGACAAAACGGGGAGAGGGAGAAATGATAAAGGCGCGGAGTGCTCATTGATAATCTTGCTCTGATACGAAAGCCTTATGCGGGCTTTTGCCCTGTTCGGGGAGGGAATTCAATTCGCAAAGCAATCATCGCGCCCATCCTTGGCGATGGTCGCAGCCCCATCTGCGATATTTGCTGCCCGTTCCAACAACCAAGGTGACGGGTTGGCCGCTGAACGGTCCTTGGGATTGGGCAACACCGCTGCAAGACGTGCGGCTTGTGCCATTGAGAGATCCGCAGCGGAAACACCGAAATAATAAACGGCGGCCGCCTCGGCTCCGAACACCCCTTCATCGAATTCCGCGATGTTGAGATAGACCTCCAAAATCCGACTTTTGGGCCAGACCAACTCAACGAAGGGTGTCAGGAGTGCTTCAAGGGCTTTGCGCCCCCAATTGCGTCCATGCCAGAGAAAGGTATTCTTTACGGTCTGTTGACTTAGGGTCGAGGCGCCCCGCTGCGCCCCATCGGAAATCGCATCCCGAATGGCCCCCATGTCAAAGCCCCAATGGGCGCAGAAATTTGCATCTTCTGCCGCGACCACGGCACGTTGAAGATTCGGGGAAATCTCGTCCATGGGGGTCCAAACCCGCTCGACACCGCCCAAACGCCGAGATTCGCTGATCATATAGGCGGTGGTGGGCACGGGGAGAAACCGATACGCGAGCACCCATAAAGCAACAATACCCACACAGATCATCACCCCGCGCGCCAAAAGCCAGCCAAGCTTTTGGCGCAGGGTCATTTTTCCACGCAGAGCGCGGTCGGGTGTCTTGTTGGATTTGCGGGCCAATCTGTATGCTCTGCCAATAGGGTGTCAGTGGCAAATTAAGCGGATCAGCCCGAGAGGTAAAACCTTTTTCGCCGAGGCGGTCTCAGCACGATTTGCAGGTCTTGAAACCCAAGATCGAATAGACGGGACAATTTCCAACCAACCCCGTCACGAGCGGCACAATCCCAAGCCAACCCCAAGCGGTTTGTGGTCCAACAAAAACGATGGCAATCAATGCGACGCCCAAGATCACGCGAAGCGCACGGTCAATCATCCCAGCATTGCGAGTCATGTTAGTATCCTTTCTTGATCTGATGATGCTTCATGGCTGATTTTGGTGGATCTGTCTGTGATCATGTCACAAGCTGCGGCCCTTTGCGGCGCTTTGCTTGACTTGCACTGCGGATTCAGGCCATGCCGCTGACATGAGTGACGCGAACAGATCAAATCAAAATCAGGATGCCGCCGCCAAGCCGAAGCGCGCGCAAGATGTCTATATGCTTGTGGTTGAACTGGGTCGTTGCACGGGGGATGGTCTGCCCAAAGGCGCCACAGGTGCAGGGCTTTTATGCTATGCTTCAGGGGTGGACGAGGCTGAAGCGGTGCGTGAGACGGTGGCGGTTCTGAAAACGGCGGATATGAACCCGCTTGAGGTCACAGGCTATGGCACATTGTCTGAGCGCGAGGCCCAAGGTCTAGAGATTGACGAGGAAGAGCGTGCTTTGATGATGCGCGCTTTGGAAGAAAACTCGGTCATAGTCGCGCAGATGACACCCTATTTTGCGGAGGATGACGCGACATGAGCGCGGATGATATCAATGCCCGCCACAAGTCTAAGATGCAAAAGATCAAGGCCGCACGCGACCGTATGATGGCGGAAAAGAAGCGCGAAAAGAAGGGTCTTGTCATCGTCCATACGGGCAATGGAAAGGGCAAAAGTTCCTCTGCCTTTGGGATGATCATGCGCTGTATCGCCCATGGGATGCCCTGCGGTGTGGTGCAATTCATCAAAGGCACATGGGTCACGGGCGAAAAGGAATTCCTGCGCACTCATTTCGTGGATGAATGTAAATTCGTGGTCTCAGGCGAAGGCTTTACGTGGGACACCCAAGACCGTGAACGTGATATTGCGGCTGCGCGCGCGGGTTGGGAAGCGGCCAAAGTTATGATCCAAGACCCGAAAATGGCCTTGGTTGTTCTAGACGAGATCAATATCGCATTGCGCTATGATTATCTCTCGATCCTGGAAGTGGTCGAGTTTCTGGTTACCGAAAAGCCAGAAATGACCCATGTTGTGCTGACAGGGCGCAATGCCAAGCCTGAATTGATTGAAATTGCCGATCTTGTGACCGAGATGACAGAGATCAAGCACCCGTTCAGGGAGCAAGGGATTGTCGCGCAAAAAGGCGTGGAGTTCTAAGGTATTATGCCCGCTGTCATGATCCAAGGCACGGGGTCTAATGTGGGTAAATCCTTGTTGGTTGCGGGGCTGTGCCGCGCGGCACGCAAGCGCGGGATAAATGTAACCCCGTTCAAGCCGCAGAATATGTCAAACAATGCAGCCGTCTGTCCTGACGGGGGCGAGATTGGTCGCGCACAGGCGGTGCAGGCTGAGGCCGCAGATCTTGCGCCTCATGTTGATATGAACCCTGTTCTGATCAAACCCGAAAGCGCGACTGGCGCACAGATCATTGTGCAAGGCGCGCGCCTGACCCGTGCGGAGGCACGAGATTATCAGGGGTTGAAGCCGCGGCTTTTGGAGGCGGTGCAGGACAGTTTTGCGCGGTTGTCTGCGTCACATGACCTGATCATTGTCGAAGGGGCAGGCAGTGCCGCCGAAGTCAATTTGCGCAAAGGCGACATCGCCAATATGGGCTTTGCCTGTGCGGAAAACATCCCCGTGATCCTTGCAGGCGATATTGATCGTGGTGGGGTGATTGCACAGATCGTTGGCACGAAAGCCGTTTTGGATGACCAAGATCGCGCCCAAGTGGCCGGCTTCCTGATCAACCGATTTCGGGGTGATCCACATCTCTTTGACGAGGGGTATCGCTACATCGCCGCGCAAACGGGATGGCGTGGATTTGGCGTGGTGCCGTGGTTTGGCGATGCTTGGAAATTGCCTGCCGAAGATGGCGTGGACCTTGGCAAGACCCCAATCCATGATGGGGCTTATCACGTGGCCGTTTTGGCCTTTCCACGGATATCGAACTTCGATGATCTTGATCCGATTGCCCAAGATCCCAAGCTGCGCCTTACTTGGGTCGAGGCCGGGCGTGTGATCCCCGCAGACGCCGATCTGGTGATCCTGCCAGGCTCCAAAAGCACGCGGGCGGATTTGGAATTCTTGCGCGGACAGGGCTGGGATATCGATCTGGCCGCCCACCATCGGCGCGGTGGCGCGATTTTGGGCCTATGCGGGGGCTATCAGATGCTGGGCCGCATGATCCGCGACCCTGATGGGCTGGATGGTGCGGCTGGGGTAACAGAGGGTTTGGGTCTGTTGGAGATTGAAACCCTTATGCGTCCGCACAAACGTTTGACGCTGCGTGCGGCGCGTCATGTGCCAACGGGGGCCGCCCTGTCAGGTTATGAAATACATATGGGAGAGACCTCAGGCCCCGATTGCGCCCGCCCTTTTGCCATGCTTGCTGGACATTGCGATGGTGCGATCTCTGCCGATGGGCGCGTGATGGGCAGCTACCTGCATGGGCTTTTTCAAGAAGATGCGTTTCGCCGCGCGTTCTTCGCGGCTCTTGGGGCCGAGATCAGCATGGGCGGCTATCGGGCGCAGGTGGCCGCGGTTTTGGATGATTTGGCAGAGCATCTGGAAACACATTTGGATGTTGATGCGATTTTTGATTTGGCCCGCTAGGCCATCATCGCGCGCGCCTCATAGGCCCGCAGCGGCATCCGCACCAATGCGCCATACCCTTCGCCACAGCTGTCTTGCAATGCGGGAAAGAGGCTGAACAATTCCGCGCGGATGTCATCGTCAAATTCAGGCAGAACCTGTTTTCCGGGATAAAAGCTTTCGGTCAAAAGGCCTTCGGATGTGATGATTTGGTGGCGATCGAACAGCAGGTGGAAATACTCCACTTGGCCACCCTCGCGGCGATAGATGGTGACATCGTTGATCAAGTCTTTGGCGGCGACCAAGACTTCTTCCTCCCCAAACATCAGCTGCGCGCGAATATCGCGCACAAGCACGCGGTGTTGTGGCGACAAAACAAGTGTGCCGTGATAGCCAAGGCTGCCCTCTTCAATGACAATCGGGGCGAAATTGCCAATCGCCGCGACTTTGCGGCTTCCGATCCAGCGAATAGGTTGGGGGCCTTCATCATGTGTTTCGACCATCATACCCACCTTGAGGTTTTCGATGGCGATATCGCCCATGGTCGTACGGATTTTCGTGCCACGGGCAAAGCAGGGCACGGTTGTGATGGTCACAAAGGCCGTATCGGTGATGCCCTCTGCATTTGTTGCGGTATAGGAGAAGTTGCGGGTCTGGGTTTCGCCATCGGACAGGGCGGGCGCAGTAATGGAGAGCCTGCCATCAGGCAAAAGCGTGACCTGATGGCCAGAGGCCAAAGTGACGGTTTGGCCTGCGCTGATATCTGCGCCATTGATCTGCGTGACCTCCATGCGCGGGCTGTCATTGGCGACTACATCGAGGATTTGCGTGCTGTTCTGCCCGATCCGCAGAATGTCATCATGGCTATGCGCAAGACCTTGGACACTGCCGCTGGCGATGAAAATGGCCGAATCCAACGTGGGGTCACCCACATCCGTAATGCCAATTTTCAGAGTGTTGATTGATCCCACCGTGACAGGGAAACTGACCCGTAGCGTGGCGGTGAACCCGTCCATCTCGGTATTATGCGCGCCATCGGCATTGTCGATATAAAGCGTGCTGTTCGTGCTGTCGGAGACCGAATTGATGGAGGCCAAGGTGAATACGGGCGATGTCACCTGTGCGCCATTGATCCAAATGCCCACTTGATCGTTGAAGATCGAGCCGACAAATTCGGGATATTCCTCTGACGCAAAGGTGAATTGCAGCGACATCAGCGCATTGTCGGGGATGAAATCCACCTCCAATATGCTGGCATCAAAGGTGCGCCGCGCTGCGATGCTGTCAAAATCGGCATCGCGCCCGCCATTGGTGATCCCCGAAGTATCGGGCGATTGGTTGGTTGCGCCTGCGCTGTTGGTCAGATCGCTGACAAAGCCCGTTGAAAGCACAACGCCCGTGTCAGATGGGGTCAGCCGCGCGGATGTGCTGTCACCCCCCATCCAGATCGCGGAGGAGGCATGATTGCCCGAATACCGTGCGTCCACGATGGAAACATCATCGTGAAAGATGGTATATGCCATCCGAAGTGCAGATGCACTTATGTTAAGCGCAAGTTCCTGTGCGCTGCCCATACCCCTAGCCCATGCCCCGTGCCGAGGAGTGTGTAAATGCAGCCCGTCAGATGCCCCTATGCATCGACAAATAGGTCCGATTTACGGCGGTTTGCCCGCTCAGAACTGCCTCAGCTTCTTCATTATTGCGGCAAGGATATCACATCATAATCGATAATGTTAATATATTTATGTATAAAATAATAGATTTATTCATCATCTAGGGGTTTGACC
>JAGYKZ010000060.1 GCA_018401385.1 Roseicyclus sp. | reverse complement strand
CGCCCCTTCCCCGATTTGCACAAGACGAATGCGCCCCGCCCCGCGCGGGGGTTTGACCGAGAGGGTTTTGACCATCTCGGGCTTTGCATCCAATTCCGCCTCGGTGATCCACTGCTGCGTGACGGGCAGGTTACGATCCACCAAAGCGTTGAGTTGACCTTGCAGGATCACCCGCTCGGGCAAACTATCGGGAATGTCGAAATCCAATCGTCCACGATCAGCCCCAACCGCCCCGCCCGTTACCCCATAGGGCAGCACAACGGACAGAAGATGCAAACCCGTGTGCATCCGCATATGGGCATAGCGCCGCGTCCAATCGAGACGCTGCTCCACCGCCGCGCCGATTTTGGGCAGGGCAACGGGTTCTGCGGGCAACAGCACGACATCGCCGCCCTCCCCCTTCATCGTGGTGGCAATGGCGATGCGCCCACCCTCATGATCCAACCATCCGCTGTCGCCCGGTTGTCCGCCCCCTTGGGCATAGAAAATGGTTTGGTCCAAAACAATGCCGCCCGCATCGGTCACGGCTTTCACCAGCGCAGGCGCGGTTTTGCGATAGGCATCATCCAGAAATAACAGATCACTCATACCAGCACTCAAGATTTAGGGGCGGCAAGCGCCTCGGGATTGCGCAGCCACAGATCACGCTGTGCAAAGGGAATTTCGATACCCGCTTCGCGGAAGCGGCGCAGCAGTTCAAGGTTCATTTCAGATTTCACCGACAAGATGAAATTCACATCCCGCAGAATTGCGCGTATTTCAAACTCCAATGCATCCGCCCCAAAATTGACCATCAAGATGGTTGGCTTTGGTTTGAGGATCACCATCGGATGCGCCTCAGCCACCTCGGCCATGATTTTCATCACCAACTCAGGGTCGCTGTCATAGGCCACACCAACAGGCAGGATCAGCCGCCCCGTGTTGGATGAATGGGTCATATTGGTGACCACGCCAGCAATCAAATCGGCATTCGGCACAATGAGGTCGGAGCGATCAAAAGTCTCGATCCGTGTTGAGCGCACCGAGATTTCGCGCACATAGCCCATTTGACCATTCACCTCGATCCAATCGCCCTCTTTGAACGGGCGCTCGATCAGCAAAATGATCCCTGAAACAAAGTTGGATACGATGGTTTGCAGGCCAAAACCGATCCCGACCGACAGCGCACCAGCAACGATGGCGAGCGATGATAGATCAATCCCCGCCGATGTGATGGCAAACAGCGCGGCCAAGAAAATACCGATATAACCCGTGCCTGCCAAAATGGCGCTTTGACCGCCTTGGTCGATGCGGGTTTTGGGCAGAAGATTATAGCGCAGCGTGCTTTGCAAGGCGCGGGTGGCGGTATAGCCGATGGCAAAGACAATCGCAAAAACAAGGAAATTGCGCGGCGAAATCGTCACGCCGCCAATGGAAAACCCTGAAACAATCTGTGCCCAAATATCTGCCAATTGCGCGGGCCGCACGCCCCAAATCAGCGCGAAAGCGGGCAGCGAGGCGAGCACCAGCAAAAAGCCGATCAGCGTTGGGGTCAGGGCCTCCTCAAGCCCCTCTTCGCGGCGGGTCAGCGCACCATAGCCATCGGTGACCACGCGCTGCAAAATCCCCAGCACCGCCAATAAAGACAGGCTGAACTTTTGCATCGGCAGCAGGAAAGATGAGCCGGCCGTGAAATAGCCGATACCGCTTGAACCGACCCCAAGGCCGCCCCATCACCGCCAGGGACGCGCCCGCTGCATCCGCAGCATCGGGGGGCGGCTGCCGTCCATCTGGGCTGCATTCCTGACAGCGCGCCGACCAAACGCCCACATTGCCACATCATCAACCCGCCAGAACCACGATGGGAAAGCTGATGACCAATCGATCAGCGGCGGTGAAATTCTCGGCCTGCGCCACCTGTCCGACCAGAACCCAGACCCCACAGCCACGCCCGGAACCGCACGACAGGCGGCGGCCGGCGCGGTCTGCCGCATCCAGGCGCAGCATGACTTGGGCGTGTCATCTTCGAGAAACACCAGTTTGCCAAGCCAGATCTTGACCATCAGGATCAAAGATACATCCAGGACGGCCATGTTATTGACAAGACGCCGCCCGAAAACTGACGACCCGGAATTTCCACCGCATGAGCAGGGCCCAAATTCCCAAAACGGGCATGGCGTGCTGTGCAGCGATATCGGCAAAGAGGAATGGCGTGCCAGTTGGCGCGCGCCGCCCACCGCAAATGGCCCGACATAAGCCGCCCAACAAAACCCCACCCCGCGCGAGAACCACAAGCGAAAGCGTGAAAACACCTGGCACCAAGGGCAAATTGGCCCCAAGCGCGGCAATCTGTGCGGGTGCAGCAGATATTCAATCAGCTCCGTCCCACGGCAACGGTAAAGGTGATCAAACTTGCCACGGCGCTTAGCCAGTTGGCGGGGTTGATCAGGGCGGGTTCAAGCACAGCAGGGCCCCTGCCTGACGGGCGGCGATTTGCGCGTCAATCTCGCCATCAGGCCTTGCGCCTCGCGATGAGGCGGCCTCGGCGCGGCACGGTTAACTTCTGCTCCTCGTTCCAGCCTCTGAGCGAAGCGCGGCGCGTTCGGCCGCAATTATCCGCCTCGCCCGTCTCTGGGACAGAGCCCAGCGCGGCCAATTGATCGCGCGTGCTGATCCGTGTGGCATTGATGGTTTGCGCCTCGAAAAATTATTGTGCCGCCACGTGACAATCTCGGCGCACAGCCTCAACATGGAGGTGGAAGCGCGCACCCATCCACCATCAATTCGGCCCGCACTGAGCTGCGACCATGCGGTGTAATCGAGTCTTGCGCCAAGGCGGCATTGGCCAAGGCCAACCACAGCACGACGATCGAAAGAGTTTCATGAGGCGCTGCGATCATCCATCGGAACCATATCAATCATCACTCAAACACCGCGGGCAAATCTGCCGCGCCGCAATCCAACCATGCGGGCTGGAGGCAGATGACCCTTTTCGCGCAGAAATTCAGGATTGTGGAGGCTTGGACTGTTAGCGCGTGCGTAGTAATCACCTAAATGATATCCGCGATGGTGTGGCCGCGCCCCATCTCCGCGCCATATGGACCGCGCCGATATTCACACCAGAGGGGCCGCCCGAGCTGGCCCCTCGCCACTGAGCGGGTCAAAAGACTATCGGCAGCGCCTCTTGATCCGAAATACGATAGGCGCAATCGGGGGTGAACCCCTCCAAATTCGCGGTGATGCGCCCCTGCCCGATCCCTTCGGTGATGGATGTGCCGGGGGCGTCAAAGCGGCCATTGGTGTAGAAGCTGTAAAGCGCCGCGCCCTCGGGGTCGGCCAAACCGATGCGCACGCCCTTGGGTTGCAGCGCGGCGGCCACACCCGCCAATGTGCCGCCAGAACCAACCGCGCAGATGAACCCATCCACCGTGCCGCCTGTCTGGTTCCAAATCTCTGGCCCCGTTGTCTCGATATGGGCCTGACGGTTGGCCGTGTTATCAAATTGATTGGCCCAAATCGCGCCGTTCTGTTCGGTTTTTGCAAGCTCTGCGGCCAAACGCCCAGAATAGCGCACGTAATTGTTGGGATTTTTATAGGGTGCAGCGGGCACTTGCACCAATTCCGCGCCCGCCAAACGCAGCATATCCTTCTTTTCTTGGCTTTGCGTTTCAGGGATCACGATGACGGTGCGAAATCCCAACGAAGCCCCCACAAGCGCAAGGCCGATGCCCGTGTTCCCCGCCGTGCCCTCGACAATCGTGCCACCAGGCTTGAGATCACCGCGCGCAATGGCATCGCGAATGATGTAAAGCGCCGCACGATCCTTGACCGATTGACCGGGATTCATGAATTCCGCCTTGCCCAAAATCTCGCATCCCGTCTCATCGCTGACCTTATTGAGACGGATGAGGGGCGTGTTGCCAATCGCGGCGGAAAGATCGGAATGAATGGTCATGGCGCGCCCCTTTTTATTGGAATTCCGTGCGTTCTCAAGGGATAGGGGGGATGGGCCGATAACTCAAGGGGCGTTGGCGCTATTGTGAGGGCCAACCCATTTCAGCCCGCATTCGATCCAACGCCATCAGCGACAGCAGCAGCGGCGCATTGCTGAGGCGTGTGTCACGCACAAGACGAAACGCCTCGGCAAAGGGGAGGCAGAAAGCCCGGATATCCTCGCCTTCGGCGGCCAGCCCATGCGTGCTGTCATAATCAGGTGCCAGATCGGCAAGACCGATATATGAAATCAGGATTTGCGCGACCGCCCCTTGGCTGGGGTAATAGCGCCCCACCAGATGCAAATCGCCAAGGGTGATCCCTGCCTCCTCCCGCGCTTCACGCCGCGCGGTCTGCGCATAGGTTTCGCCCGCGTCACAAATGCCCGCCACGGTTTCCAAAAGCCACGGGTTTGGATCGCCTTGAACCACAGCAGCAGGGCGGAATTGTTCGATGAGCAAAACAAGGTCCCGCTTAGGGTCATAGGGCAGAACCGTCACCGCCTCGCCCAGATCAAGGATCAAACGCCCCGCGGGATCAGACAGGCTGCCATCAAATCGCGGATAGGACACCGCAATATCAATGAGGTTAAAAAATCCATTATAAACAATATGTTGCCACGCGATATTTATGTCATTTTTGCACGTCTCGTGAGCAGTTGGATGATCGCCTGCGCGGAGCCGCGCCTGCGCGCGCGCACGGATGATGGGCAGGCGCAGTGCCACCGCCTCGGCCGTTTCGATGCCGAATGATGACATGATATCCTGTGCGGCCAATCGTGTCAGCGCGCCATGATCCTGCGCCCAAGTGACGGGGTCGAAGGCGCCGCCCTTTGGCCAGTCTCCACCCTTTGGGGGCATATAAATCTGCACCTGCCCCCCGTTATGGGAGATGGGGGCGCGGGTATATCCAAATACGGCCTCGTAGAAATCGAGCCGCGCAAGCGCGCGCGCATCAAGCCCCTGCAAGATTGCGATGTCGCAATCGGCCCCATCCTCGGGCCAAATCATGGGAAAATGCTGGCCCGCCACCATCGCCACGCGATGATCCAAGAGGCGGGTCAAAGGCAAATCACCCTCTGCCCGCCCCAAGACGATGTTGAGAATATCAGGATCGCGCAGCGTGCCATAAAGCGCGAGATCGGTCATGGCACCCCTCAGCTTGGCTTGCGCACGGTGATTTGCGTCACATCGCAGTTGCGGAAATGAAAGGTCGCGGCACAAGAGGTGAGATAGAAATTCCACATTCTGCGAAAGCGTTCGTCAAACCCAAGCGCGGCCACCTCATCCCATCGATCATTGAACGTGTCATACCAGCGCCGCAAAGTCTGGCTGTAGCTTTCGCCAAATTCGATGGAACTTGCCACTTCCAACCCCGCTTTTTGCACCTCTTCGCGCAACACCACAGGCGATGGCAACATACCGCCCGGAAAGATGTATTTCTGGATAAAATCGACCGTGTTGCGATAAATCTGCCAACGGCGATGCTGCACGGTGATGATCTGCAATGTAGCCTGTTTTCCGGGCTTCAGACGATCGCGCAGGGTGTTGAAATAGACGGGCCAGTATCTCTCGCCAACCGCCTCGAACATCTCAATGGAGGCGATGCCATCATAAATTCCCGTCTCATCGCGGTAATCTTGCATCTTGATCTCGACTGATCGGACAGGCCCGCGGGCAATCGATCGACCGCATATCATGCTGCTCGCGCGAGATGGTGAGGTCCCGTCACCTTAAGCCCCGTTCGCGCGCGGCATATTCAGCAAACCCCACCCCCATCCACAGCCGATTTCCAACACGCCTTGATCGCCGGGCTGCCCCCATCTCTGATCGACCATGGAGGCGTATTTGGCGATTGCGCAACCTCCAGGCTCTTATTACGTTGGAACAGAACCAGAATAGGTCATCGTATCGTCAAGCCTAGCCTGTAGAACGCATTGCCCAGATCATAGTGATAGGGGAGATATTCTTGCGCGCCTGTGATTTTGGGTTGCTTTGCAGCCAAAAGCGAAACCGCTCATGAGCGCGAGACTGATTTTAAGCCAGAATCCATCATAAATCTCGTCATTGCCCGTGGAACCCGAATCAAGAAAGGCTTGCAGGTCCGGCGTGGACCCTCACCGTCAAATAGGCCTCGCAAGAAGCCCAGATCCCTCGCCCGGATCAGGCGGGCAGGCATCCACATTATGGATGTGAATTTCCACTGAGCCCCTGTCCGCCCCTTCGGCGCGAAAGATGCGGCCATCGGGCAGAACCATATCGAGCCTGCCGTTTTCATTTCCTGGATTTTGCAAAAACCGCCTCGAAATAGCGTGGCAGGTTCGTCTCACCTTTGGTGCTTGTTTTGTCGTATCGCCATAGTTCCCCCTGACATTCTGCGCCAGTTTTCACCTCAAAGCGGGTGTTAACCAGAGGCAATTCCACTCATCGTTGCAATTGTTAAATTCTTGCCCCATATGCGTAAGGCGCGCGCCCTCGGCCAAATCACAATGGGGCGGTGATGGATACCCATATCAGATAAGCCATAAGACCAGGGCACAGCAAAAAAATCAAAGCGCAGTTTGCGGCGCGGGATGTGACAGCTCCACCAGTAGCGCGCTTGATATCGCCCGTGCTTGTCGAATTTTCACCTTGGGTTTCAGGATTGAAAATGCGGAAATATAGGGCGCCGCATCAGCGGATGGAGCGCACAACCCATTGCCAGCCCATGGCATTGGCGGCAGGGGTCCCAATCAATCAGGCAATCGGCGAACCAATCCAATCCCCGATCAGCCAGTGGCACAGCATATGTTTCGTCCAGATAGAGCCCACAACATCGCGCGCGATTGTGCATACGGCCCGTGACATATAATTCGCGCATCGCGGCATCGATCCGCCACCTGCACGCCTGTGCGGCCTGTTTCCACGCCAAAACCTGTGGGGCATCAGGGTCAGTCGCCCATGGAAAACTGTCCCATTCGGAGCGCCAGTTATCGGTGCTGATATGGGGCGTGTGATAGGCAAATGATATGCAAATTCGCGCCAGACTAATTCCTTGACAAAATGCTCGGCCCCTGCGGCCCCTTGGCGTCTGCCTCCACCCCATGGCCCAAATCGGCGCGGGCTGATTTCGTAAGCGCGAGATGCTCGGACGGGTTTTGACGGGCATCACCGTCCAGAAAATCGCGCTTGTCTTTATAAGCGCTCGCCTTTTCTCAAGGAACTGCGCCAGTCCAGGCTGTGCCGAAGCCGCGCCGGTTGCGCATAGCGCCCAAAACCGCCGCACCACGGCGCATCTGGGGAGACAGGTTGAGATCCTCAGCCCGACAGGCCCGTAATGGCATGATCCACCCGCGCAACGAACTGCGGGCAAGGGCGTGCCACGTCCCGCCCCATCACCGCCGCCAATACGGGGTATAGACGGCGGTAAAACCGCCCTGCCCCGTTGCGCCTCTCCATGGTTCAAACAGCAAATATGGCCATTATGGCGCTGCGCGCGCGATGCCCTGATCGCGCAGCGCGATCTTGATCGCCGCATCGCGGGCGCGGGCCTGCGGATCTGTAAGGCGGTTCCAGTGCGCCGCGCGCCCGTCTGCGCGCAGACCTTCAGCAGCACCTCCCTAAGGAAAGCATCGCCCGCGCGGATCAGCAAAGATCAACCCCATGCGCGCGATAGCTCTGCGCCAACAGCCACTGACCCCTGTTCATAGCGACGCGGCGCGGCCCCCATATCGCGCACCGCCGCATCCAAGATCACCACGGGCAGCACCGCCCCTTCGGCCGCAGCGGCGACAAGGGCAGGGTTATCCTCCAGCCGAAAATCGCGGCGGATCCAGTAAATCGCGGGGGTGGTCGTCATGCGGGTTTGATCTCGTGTTTTTCTCATCTTGGCCGCAACCACGCATCGGAGCGACATGGTGCAGTAGCTAGCGCAGCATTTCACGGGTCAAGATGGCGTGCGCAGCGCGGAGCAGAAAACCGTGATTTTCATAAACTGCCCAAGCAAGTGGCAACGGGCGCACCCATCGGCATCTGTGCGTGCGAATCCCCTTGCGTGACCGCGCGCTTCGCCCTAGCGTCCGTTGCGATTTTCCCTCAACTCACAGGATCGGGAGTGCTGCTTATGACCAAAAAATTGCTCTCTGGCACCGTTGCTTGGCTGGCCTTATCTGCGGCGGCCTTTGCCCAGGACAGCGAATTGACCGTGTTTGATTATTCGGGCTTCGAGGAGCCTGGCTACCACCTGCCCTATATCGACCAACATGGCGCAAGCCCCAGCTTCGTGTTCTTCGGGGATGAGGACGAAGCGTTTCAGCGTCTGGTCTCTGGGTTCAAATCCGATGTGACCCATATCTGCGCAGGCTCCGTGCCGCGTTGGCAAGAGTCGGGCATCATCGAGCCGTGGGACCAGAACCGCATCGCGGCCTTCAATGATCTGGACGCAAGCCTTGTCGGGCAAGATGTGCTTGCGGGCACATCGGAGCTGTTCTTCCTGCCCACCGATTATGGCACGACCGCGATCACCTATAACACCGAAGAAGTCACCGCTGAACAGGTGGCCTCCTTGCAGGTCTTCACCGATCCCGCCTTTGCGGGCCGCTTGTCGATCCCTGACAATGTCGATGATGCCTATGCGCTGGCCTATCTGGCGACAGGCGTGACCGATTGGACCAAAGCCACCGATGCCGAGTTCGAGGCGGCCACCGAGTGGCTGCGCGGGGTCCACGAAAACCTGCGCACCTATTGGACCGACCCCGCCGAATTGGGTCAGTTGATGGCATCGGGCGAGGTTCTGGTCGCTTGGGCATGGAACGAGGTGCCCGTGGCATTGGCCGATGAGGGCTTCCCCGTTGGGTTCGCGCGCAACACGGTCGAGGGCACATCGGTCTGGCTGTGCGGCTATGTGAATATGGTCGATGGGCCAGGGTCGGAGGACAAGGCCTATGACTATGTCAACGCGATGCAATCGCCCGCCTCCGCGCAAGCCCTGCTTGATGGCGGCTTTGGCACGGCCAACCGCGCGGCCCTTGCCGCCCTTGGCGCAGAAACGCTTGA
>JAGYKZ010000006.1 GCA_018401385.1 Roseicyclus sp. | reverse complement strand
CATTGTGGCGCAAGGTGAAATGCAGATGCGGAAATTCGGTGCGCCCTGACAGGCCGACCACCCCAAGCTGCGCACCCGCTTCCACGCTTTGCCCTTGGGTTACGGCGATACTGCCTTGGGCGAGATGGCAATATTGGCTTTGCCACCCATCCGTATGGTCAATCACAACGCCATTCCCGCAATCTTGCCCCTTGGGCATCGCGTGGATGCCTTGATCCGGAACCCCATCGCGGGTGGCGCGGACAACGCCTTCGGCTGCGGCCAGAACGGCGACATCGCGCGACAGTGCGGCCAGATCCGCGAGGCGGAAATCGGTGCCTTGATGCCCATCATAACTTTGGGGGCCACAGGTGTAATCGCGTGCGCCCGTGCTTGGATCATGGTCGACATATTGCTGGATGAAACAATCCTCCCCCAAGCGACAGTCCAAAGGCAAGCCAAGCTCGGGCGGATTGGCTGGCGCCATCAGAGGGGCACACAAAAAAGCGACCCCGCCCATGAACGGGATCGCTTTTGATTTCAGCCATGCGCTGCGCGTCATTCCGCCGTCAAAAGAGGCGGCTTTTTGGAGCTGATCCGTGGCGGCGCTCCATTTTCGATGCGCAGGTCGATTTTGCCATCTTTGACCCCCACACGAACATTGCCGCCCTTTGCCAGTTTGCCGAACAGCAATTCTTCGGCCAGTGGTTTTTTGATCTGCTCTTGGATCACGCGGCCCAAGGGACGCGCGCCCATGCGATCATCATAGCCCAAGTCGGCGAGAAGTTCGGCTGCGGGTTTGGTCAACTCAATCGTGACATTGCGATCGAGAAGCTGCGCTTCAAGCTGTAGCACGAACTTCTCGACCACCTGCAAGATCACATCCTTTGGCAGCGCGCCAAAGCTGATTACCGCATCCAGTCGGTTGCGGAATTCTGGCGTGAACGTCCGCTCAATCGCTGCGGTGTCCTCACCCTCGCGGCGGTCGCGGCCAAAGCCAATTGCCGCCTTGGCTTGTTCGGCCGCGCCTGCGTTTGAGGTCATGATCAAGACCACATTACGGAAATCGACCGAGCGGCCATTGTGATCGGTCAAGGTGCCGTGATCCATCACTTGCAAAAGGATGTTGAACACATCGGGATGCGCCTTTTCGATTTCGTCAAAGAGCAACACGCAATGCGGATGCTGATCCACGCCATCGGTCAAAAGCCCGCCTTGGTCAAAGCCAACATAGCCCGGAGGTGCACCAATTAGGCGGGACACCGTGGAGCTTTCTCCATATATTCGGACATATCAAGCGCAGCAACTCGACCCCTAGCGTGTCCGCCAATTGTTTGGCCACTTCGGTTTTGCCAACGCCCGTTGGCCCCGCGAACAGATAGTTCCCGATGGGTTTTTCAGGCTCACGCAGACCTGCGCGCGCCAGTTTGATGGCGGAGGCCAAAGCCTCGATGGCTTGGTCTTGGCCGAACACCACGCGTTTGAGCGTTTTCTCCAAATCGCGCAGTACCTCGGCATCGTCCTTTGAGACGCTCTTTGGCGGGATGCGTGCTATTTTGGCAACCACGGCCTCGATTTCTTTGGGGCCAATGGTTTTTCGCCGCTTGCTGTCCGGCAGCAGATGCTGTGCGGCACCCGCCTCGTCAATGACGTCAATCGCCTTATCGGGCAATTTGCGGTCATTGATATAGCGCGCTGCCAGTTCCACCGCCGTGCGGATCGCGTCAGCGGTATATTTCACGTCATGGTGGCTTTCGAAATAAGGCTTCAGACCGCGGAGGATTTTCACAGAATCTTCGACCGATGGTTCATTCACATCAATTTTCTGGAAGCGGCGCGACAATGCGCGGTCTTTTTCGAAATGCTGACGGAATTCCTTGTAGGTGGTGGACCCCATGCAGCGCAGCTTGCCACCCTGCAAGGCGGGCTTCAGCAGATTGGAGGCATCCATCGCCCCGCCTGAAGTTGCACCTGCCCCGATGACGGTGTGAATTTCATCAATGAACAAAACTGCGTCTGGGTGATCCTCCAATTCCTTGACCACGGCCTTAAGACGTTCCTCGAAATCACCGCGATAGCGCGTGCCTGCCAAAAGCGCGCCCATATCCAGCGAATAGATGGTTGATTTGGCCAGAACATCGGGGGTTTGACCTTCAACAATCTTTTTGGCCAGACCCTCGGCAATTGCGGTTTTGCCAACACCTGGATCACCCACCAAGAGCGGGTTGTTCTTGCGGCGGCGGCAGAGCACTTGAATGCAACGTTCCACCTCGTCATGACGACCGATCAGCGGGTCAACATCGCCATCATGGGCCTTTTTGTTGAGGTCAACACAATATTTGGCGAGCGCGGATTCCTTGGCTTCGCCACCTTCGGGCGGATTGCCGTCCGTCTCGATCCCCTCATCCATCGGGTCGGTCGCGCCTGTCACAGGACGGGTTTCGCCAAATGCGGGGTCTTTGGCTACCCCATGGGCAATGAAATTCACCGCGTCATAGCGGGTCATATCCTGTTCTTGCAGGAAATAGGCCGCGTTGGACTCCCGCTCCGCAAAAATGGCCACAAGGACATTCGCACCAGTCACCTCGGTGCGGCCAGAAGATTGCACATGGATCGCGGCGCGCTGAATCACACGCTGAAAGGCGGCTGTGGGCACCGCCTCCGATCCTTCTACATCGGTTTCAAGCGTGGCCAATTCTTCATCAATGAAGGCAATCAGCGTCTCGCGCAGCGCATCGATGTCAACGCTACAGGCGCGCATGACCTTGGCCGCGTCTGGCTCGTCCAGCAACGCCAACAATAGGTGTTCCAAGGTTGCCAATTCATGCTTGCGTGCATTTGCCTGCGCCAAAGCCGCATGGATGGCCTGCTCTAGGGTATTTGAAAACGACGGCACGATAAGTGCTCCTTTCGTTGCGGCCAGATGCGCAAGCGGGTTCGGCCCGCCTCCGCTGAGTCTCGCCATAGCCTCATGGTATTAAGCTTCGGTTTTATTTCGGCAGTTTCAAGCGAAACTTAAAAAAAAACCTGTGATCGGCGCAAATTTGCGTGAAAATCAGTCAGAAGTTATTTTTGCGCTGTCTGATCTCGGCAAAGCATTCCGCATCACTGGCCCCTGTCATCCCCAAATGTGCTTTGATCTTGGGATCTTTGGCGCGCAGGAACGGGTTTGTGTCCAATTCCACGCCAAGGCTGCTTGGCACAGTGGGCATACCTTTTGCGCGCGCATCCTCAATGCGGGCCGCGCGCGCCCGGAGTGCGCTGTTTTCAGGATCAACGGTCAAGGCAAACCGCGCGTTTGATTGGGTATACTCGTGACCAGAGCAAACAAGCGTATCGCGCGGCAGGGCGGCCAGTTTTGAAAGGCTTTCCCACATTTGTGCGGGCGTGCCTTCAAACAGGCGGCCGCATCCTAGGGCCATCAAACTATCAGCGGTGAAAACCACGCCTGCTTGTGGAAAATGCACGGCAATATGCCCCAGAGTATGGCCAGAGACATCGTACACTGCACCGCGCAAAGCGCCGATCTCGATCACATCTCCTTCGCTCAATGCGTGATCAAGAGCGGGCAGGCGATGCGCATCCGCTGCCGCCCCCCACACGCGGACTGGTCCATCCACCGCAGCGCGTAGATCTGGAAGCCCGTCCACGTGATCCCAATGGTGGTGGGTCAACAGAACATCCGTGATCCCCCATCCACGCCGCGCACATTCCGCCAAAATGGGCGCGGCTTCTGGCACATCCACAATCAGGGTCCGACCCGTTTCGCGCAGATGCAAGGCAAAGGCGTAATTGTCTTTGAGGCAAGGGATTGTCACAATTTCAGTGGCGGACGGTATGGTGGTCATGGCAATCTCCCGTTCTTCATGGCACATGTACAACCAAGACAAACGCAGCACACAGGCTTTTGCAATGCATCTTGATGTCGTTGATCTGCGCCAATTCTATTACCGCACCCGCTTGGGTCGGATTGCGCAAAAAGCTGTGCGCGATGCCATGCTGACGCTTTGGCCGAATGCCGTGGGGCAAACTGTGGTGGGGTTTGGTTTTGCTGTGCCGCTGTTGCGCCCTTATCTTGATCAATCGCGCCGCGTCATTGGATTGATGCCACAAGGGCAAGGTGTCATGCCTTGGCCCGCAGGGATGCCAAATGTGGCGACCCTTTGTGAAGATGCGCAATGGCCGTTATCCGAGGGGGTCGCGGATCGTTTGGTGATGCTGCACGGGCTTGAGACAAGCGCGATAGATCCCGCTGCACTGTTGGACGAGGCCGCGCGCGCCTGGGGCAGGGGGGCGGGCTTTGTTCATTGTGCCCAATCGGGGCGGGTTGTGGGCGCGCAGTGATGCCACGCCCTTTGGTTATGGCAGGCCCTACAGTCTCAGTCAGCTTGAAGCGCAACTGCGCCACCATGGGTTCGTGCCGGAACGTCACCGCGCAGCACTTTTCGCTCCACCCAGCCATGCACGGTTCTGGCTTCGGTCCGCTGATGTGATGGAACGGGCGGGGCGGTGGATCAGTTCGAACCACGCGGGCGGGGTGATTATGGTCGAGGCGAGCAAGCAGGTCTTTGCCCCAACCAATCGTGGCCACACCGCGCGCCTGCGCAATCCGCTGCGTATTTTGGACGGTGTGCCAAGCCCCGCAGCAGGTCGTGTGCGCCGTCAAAATCGCCCCATTATTTCGCAGCTGCAGAATCGCTAAACTGGCCATTCATGCGTGCCGAAGGCGTTTGGGCGTTAAAATAGTGTGCATTTCCGCCCTTGCGCGGTGTTTTTTTCAGCTTCAAAGCGTCGCAGATTGCTGAACTTTTCGCTAACCTTCGAGAAAACAAAGGTTTTGCGAAAATACTGTTTGCGCCATCGGCGGTTGCAGCAATTTAAACCCTCTGCTAAATGACCGAAAAATCTAAGGAGCAGCGACCCAGCTTGGGTGCGCAGAACAACTGCTCGGGCGTGGTCCGCACGCTGCCCGAGCCAAAATGTTGAAAGGGTGGACGTGTCTGAACCGGCTTCGATCTCTACGGGTATTGCCGCGCGATATGCGACCGCAATGTTCGACCTGGCCAGCGAGGCGGCTGCGATTGACGCGCTTGCCAAAGATGTAGACGCTCTGGAAGCGGCCTTGGAGGCAAGCGCCGATCTGCGTGATCTGATTTCCTCCCCAATGTATCGCCGTGATGAGACACAGGCCGCCCTTGGCGCTGTGGCCAAAGCGATGAAGCTGGGCATGGTGGCCACCAACAGTTTGCAAGTGATGGCCCAAAAACGCCGCCTGTTTGCATTGCCCCTGGTTTTGCGTGCCGTGCGCGAACAAATCGCACAGAGCCGCGGTGAAATGACCGCAGAGGTTGTGTCTGCCAAGGCGCTGACGAAAACCCAAGCGGACAAGTTGGCAAAAGCCTTGACTTCGTCCGTGGGTAAAAAGATCAATCTTGATGCGACCGTTGATGAAAGTCTCATTGGCGGTCTTATTGTAAAGGTTGGCTCGAAGATGATCGATAGCTCGATCCGCTCCAAGCTCAACTCCCTCCAGAACACCATGAAAGAGGTCGGATAATGGCGATCCAAGCTGCAGAGATTTCCGCGATCCTGAAGGAACAAATCAAAGGTTTCGGTCAGGATGCCGAAGTGGCCGAAGTGGGCCGCGTGCTGAGTGTTGGCGATGGGATCGCCCGCGTTCACGGGCTTGACAATGTGCAAGCGGGTGAAATGGTTGAATTCCCTGGCGGGATTATGGGCATGGCCCTCAACCTTGAATCCGACAATGTGGGTGTTGTGATTTTCGGCTCTGACCGTGACATCAAAGAAGGTGACACAGTCAAGCGCACGAATTCGATCGTGGACGTGCCTGCCGGTCCCGAATTGTTGGGTCGCGTTGTGGATGGCCTCGGCAATCCCTTGGATGGCAAAGGTCCGATCAAAGCAAAGGAGCGCCGCGTTGCGGACGTGAAGGCGCCTGGCATCATTCCACGTAAATCCGTGCATGAGCCGATGGCGACTGGATTGAAGGCCGTTGACGCAATGATCCCGATTGGCCGTGGTCAGCGCGAATTGATCATCGGCGACCGCCAGACAGGCAAGACTGCCGTGGCATTGGATGCGATCCTGAACCAGAAAAGCTACAACGAAGCGGCGGGTGATGATGAAAGCAAAAAGCTTTACTGCATCTATGTCGCGATTGGCCAAAAGCGTTCGACTGTGGCGCAGTTGGTGAAGAAGCTGGAAGAGACAGGCGCGATTGAATATTCAATCGTGGTTGCCGCGACCGCATCCGACCCTGCACCGATGCAGTTCCTTGCGCCTTATTCCGCAACCGCGATGGCCGAATATTTCCGCGACAATGGCAAGCACGCGCTAATCGTCTATGATGACCTCTCCAAGCAGGCTGTGGCGTATCGCCAGATGTCCTTGTTGCTGCGCCGTCCTCCAGGGCGTGAAGCTTATCCTGGTGACGTGTTCTACCTCCACTCCCGTTTGTTGGAGCGTTCGGCGAAGCTGAATGACGAGTTGGGCGCAGGCTCCTTGACAGCGCTGCCCGTGATCGAAACCCAAGGTGGTGACGTTTCGGCCTTTATTCCGACCAACGTGATCTCGATCACCGATGGCCAGATCTTCCTTGAAACCGATTTGTTCTATCAGGGCATCCGCCCCGCTGTGAACACAGGTCTGTCGGTGTCTCGTGTGGGCTCCTCTGCACAGACCAACTCGATGAAATCGGTCGCTGGCTCGGTGAAACTGGAATTGGCGCAGTATCGCGAAATGGCGGCCTTCGCGCAGTTTGGGTCTGACCTTGACGCGGCAACGCAGCGCTTGCTGAACCGCGGTGCGCGCTTGACCGAGTTGATGAAGCAGTCACAATACGCACCATTGACCAATGCGGAAATCGTGTGTGTGATTTTCGCGGGCATCTCGGGCTTCCTCGACAAAATTGCTGTGCGTGAGGTTGGTCGTTTTGAGCAAGGTCTGCTTCAGCATTTGCGCGGCAAGCACAAGGATGTTCTCGATTGGATCACCAATGACGATCCGAAGATCAAAGGTGACGCTGCCGATCGCTTGAAGGCCGTCATCGAAGAATTCGCCACAGATTTCTCGTAAGGGGACGGGTTTATGCCAAGTCTCAAGGATCTGAAAACACGGATCGCGTCGGTCAAATCGACCCGCAAGATCACCAAGGCCATGCAGATGGTGGTTGCTGCGAAACTGCGCGCCGTGCGCAGGAAGCGGCCGAGGCTGCGCACCATGCCGATAAAATGGCAGCGGTGGTTGGCGGTTTGGCTGCATCGGTTGGTGGGTCTGACGGTGCCCCACGCCTTTTGGCAGGCACGGGTCAAGACCAGACACATTTGCTGGTCGTGATGACGGCGGAGCGCGGTTTGTGCGGCGGGTTTAACTCGTCCATCGTGCGTCTTGCCAAAGCGCGTATTGCCGAACTGACCGCGCAGGGCAAAACGGTCAAAGTTTTGACTGTGGGTAAAAAAGGCCGCGAACAGTTGCGCCGCGACTATGCGAACCTTCTGATGGGTCATGTTGACCTCTCCGAGGTAAAGCGCGTGGGGTATGAGAATGCGACAACCATCGCAAAAGATGTGATGGCGCGCTTTGATGCGGGTGAATTCGATGTCGCCACCATCTTCTATAATCGCTTCCAGTCGGTGATCAGTCAGGTCCCAACTGCGCAGCAAATCATCCCTGCCGTGTTTGAAGACGCAGTCGAGGATGCAGGGGCAGAATCGCCTTATGACTATGAACCATCCGAGGAAGCGATCTTGGCCGATCTGTTGCCGATTGGCGTGACAACGCAGATCTTTACCGCGCTTCTCGAAAACGGCGCTTCGGAGCAGGGCGCGCGGATGTCCGCTATGGATAACGCAACGCGCAATGCTGGCGATATGATCGACAAATTGACGATTGAGTTTAACCGCTCGCGTCAGGCTGTGATCACCAATGAGTTGATTGAAATTATCTCGGGCGCGGAAGCGCTCTAAGGAAACCGGAGACACGACATGGCACAAGCAGTCGGCAAAATTACTCAGGTCATCGGCGCAGTCGTTGACGTGCAGTTCGAAGATCACCTGCCGGAGATCCTGAACGCGCTTGAGACCGAGAACAACGGCAAGAAACTGATCCTCGAAGTGGCGCAGCATTTGGGTGAAAAGACCGTGCGCACCATTGCGATGGACGCAACCGAAGGTTTGGTGCGCGGCGCGAAAGTGACCGATATGGGCGCGCCCATTACCATCCCCGTGGGCAACGCCACATTGGGCCGCATCATGAACGTTGTGGGCGAGCCTATTGACGAGAAAGGCCCTGTTAAGGCGGATGAAACACGCTCCATCCACCAGCCAGCACCTGAGTTTTCAGAGCAGTCCACCGAGTCCGAAATCCTCGTGACGGGCATCAAGGTGATCGACCTTCTCGCACCTTACGCAAAGGGCGGTAAAATTGGTCTCTTTGGTGGTGCGGGCGTGGGTAAAACCGTTCTCATCATGGAATTGATCAACAACATCGCCAAAGTGCACTCGGGCTTCTCGGTGTTCGCGGGCGTGGGTGAACGCACGCGTGAAGGCAACGACCTTTACCATGAGATGATCGAATCTGGCGTTATCAAGCCAGACGCGTTGCACGAAAGCCAAGTGGCCCTCGTTTACGGTCAGATGAACGAACCTCCAGGCGCGCGCGCGCGTGTGGCGTTGACTGGTCTGACCTTGGCGGAGCAGTTCCGCGATCAGTCGGGCACAGACGTTCTGTTCTTCGTGGACAACATCTTCCGCTTTACACAGGCGGGTTCTGAGGTGTCGGCGCTTTTGGGCCGTATTCCCTCTGCTGTGGGCTATCAGCCAACATTGGCCACCGACATGGGGGCGCTGCAAGAGCGGATTACATCCACCAAAGCAGGCTCGATTACTTCGGTTCAGGCCATCTACGTTCCAGCGGACGACCTGACCGACCCCGCACCTGCAACCTCCTTTGCGCACCTTGACGCAACAACCGTTCTCAGCCGTGCGATTTCGGAATTGGGTATCTACCCTGCGGTGGACCCGCTCGACTCCACCTCGCGCCTGCTCGACCCTTCCGTGATCGGGGATGAGCATTACCAAGTTGCCCGTGATGTTCAGGGTATCTTGCAGCGTTACAAATCGTTGCAGGACATCATCGCGATCCTCGGCATGGACGAATTGAGCGAAGAAGATAAGTTGACCGTGTCCCGTGCACGCAAGATCCAGCGTTTCTTGTCGCAGCCCTTTGACGTGGCGAAGGTCTTCACTGGGTCTGATGGGATTCAGGTTCCGCTCGAAGACACGATCGCATCGTTCAAGGCGGTTGTTGCTGGTGAATATGACCACCTTCCCGAAGCCGCATTCTACATGGTGGGCGGTATTGAGGACGTGAAAGCCAAGGCCGAGCGTCTGGCGGCAGAAGCAGCCTGATAGGAGGGCCGAATGGCCGAAGCGTTCAAATTTGATCTTGTCTCTCCTGAGCGCCGCTTGGCCTCTCTGGACGCAACCGAGGTGCAAATCCCGGCGGCTGGGGGCGATCTGACGGCGATGGCAAACCATGCGCCCACGATCACCACCCTGCGTCCAGGCTTGTTGCAGGTCACCCATGCGGGCGGTCAGGACGATTACATCGTCTTGGGTGGCTTCGTAGAGATCAGCGGCGAGAAGGTCACTGTTCTTGCAGAGCGCGCTTTGCCCCGTGCGGAAGTGACCAAAGAACTCCACGCCGAAATGGTGGAGGAGTATCGTCAGGCGCATGAAGCAGCGAAGGCAAATGCAGCGGTCGACCCGACCCTTGTTGATGATGCAGCCAAGCTTTTGTCGGATATGGAAGCCTTGGGAGATCACATAGCTTTGTGATGCCTGCTTGCGCAGATTTCAGAATCAAAGGCGCGCCTTTTCATGGGCGCGCCTTTTGTTTTACGGTCATCGGCTCAATGGGGTCTAGCGTCCCCACATCCCGTTGGGATAGAGCCCCTCATAAATTGGCACCAGGGTTTCTGTCTCAAACAGGGATGATACGCTTGTGCCGTTCCAAATGTTCAATATTGCCTGTGCAAACATCGGCGCGGTGGGAACGATGCGGATATTGGCGCAGGTCTTGACGGCTGTTGTCGGCTCGATTGTGTCGGTGATGACCAAGGATTTCATGACCGATTTGCTGACACGTTCGACCGCAGGACCAGACATCACCCCATGGGTGATATAGGCGTGCACCTCTGTGGCGCCGTGTTCCATCAACACCTCGGCGGCTTTGCACAATGTGCCCGCCGTGTCGCAAATATCATCCACGATCAAGCAGCGCTTGCCTTCGACATTCCCGATTACGGTCATTTCGGCAATCTCGCCCGGCTTTTCGCGGCGCTTGTCTACAATGGCCAACGGCGCGCCAATACGGGTGGCAAGCTCACGCGCGCGGGCCACACCGCCCACATCAGGCGAGATCACCATGACGTCATCCACCTTGCCCTCAAATTGGTGCAGGATATCTAGCGCAAAAATCGGGCTGGCATATAGGTTGTCTACGGGGATATCGAAAAAGCCTTGGATTTGGGCAGCGTGCAAATCCATCGTCAACACCCGCTCAACCCCGCCTTCCGCGATCAAGTTGGCCACCAGTTTCGCGGAAATCGGTGTGCGTGCTTTGGTGCGGCGATCTTGGCGGGCATAGCCGAAATAAGGGATAACGGCCGTGATCCGTGCCGCAGATGAGCGGCGCAGCGCATCCGCGATGATCAAAAGCTCCATCAAATTGTCATTGGCGGGCTTCGAGGTCGGCTGCACGATGAACATATCTTCGCCGCGCACATTCTCGTAAACCTCAACGAAAATCTCTTGGTCGTTGAACCGCTCAACGCGGGCATCTACAAGACCGACTTTCATTCCCCGATGCATCGACATCCGTTTGGCGATGGTTTTGGCCAATTCGGGGTTTGCATTGCCAGAAATCAATTTAGGGTCTGAGGCGCTCATCTTTTTGCAAAGTCCTTGATCTGTGCACGGGCGCGCCCCATCTGGCGCGTTGACACCCCCTAGCACTCAGGCCAACGTGACGCAAAGCCAAAAAGGAACCGCGAAATGTCGCATATTGATTATTATTTCTCGACCATCTCTCCTTACACCTACTTGGCGGGGCTGAGGCTTGAGGAGATCGCGGCAGCTCATGGGGTTACGATCCGCTATCGACCATTGGACATTATGGCGCTTTTTGCGCGGACAGGTGGCACGCCACCTGCAGAGCGCCACCCTGCACGGCAGGCTTATCGACTTCAGGAATTGGCACGCTGGTCCAAAAAAACGGGTTTGGCGTTGCACATGAAGCCCGCATTTTTTCCGACCAATTCTGCGCCATCCTCATATGCAATTATTGCCGCGCAAAATGAGGGTGGTGGGGATTTGGCCGAACTTGTCCACGGGTTCACCCGCGCGGTTTGGCGTGAGGAGAAAAACATCGCAGAGGATGATGTGATCCGTGCCAGCCTGACTGCGGCAGGGTTTGATCCTGGCTTGGCTGATCGTGGGCTTTTATCTGGGGCGGAGGAATATGCCGCCAATCTAGAGGCCGCGGTCGAAGCGGGCGTCTTTGGCGCGCCCTTCTATGTGGTGGATGGGATGACACATTTTTGGGGGCAGGACCGCCTAGACGATCTCGCCTTGCATCTGGAGGGCAAGATTTAGCCCGACTTGAAGCAGTCCAACAGCGCCTGAACTTTGCTTTCGGAACAGGACCAATCCGTGACAAGGCGGCAGAGGATCAATTCGTCCTCTGGTCCCTCAAGCGATGCGTTGAAGGGGAACAGGTAATATTGTGCACCAGCCGCAAAAGCGCGTTTGTGGGCCGCGCGGGGCAGATGCGCAAACAGCATGTTGCCCGCAGGCTCATGCGCGATATGCACGCCCTCAATCTGCGCCAAACCTGCACGCAATTCTGCCATGCGCGCATTGGCGGATTGCGCCAAACGCAGCCAAAGATTATCGCGGGTATAGGCCTCCATCTGGGCGGATAGAAAGCGGTGCTTTGACCACAGATGCGCGCCCCGTTTGCGGCGTAATTCAAATTCCCATGCCTTTTCGGGGTCGAACAAGATCACAGCCTCGACCCCCATGCAGCCATTTTTTGTGCCGCCAAAGCTGACGGCATCGACACCAGCCTTCCATGTCATATCGGCAGGGCGACAGCCAAGGGCCGCGCAGGCATTTGCAAAGCGCGCACCATCAAGATGGACGGGCAGGTTATAGGACTTTGCAACATCACTCAGCGCCTTGATCTCCGCCAGGCTATAGGCTGTGCCAAGTTCGGTGATATTGGTCAGGCTGACAGGACCGCGCTGCATTCCGTGTACACCTTTGTCGCCCGTATGCGCAATGGTTTGCGCCAAGCCATCAGGGGTCATCTTGCCCCCTTCGCCCTCGACCAAAGCCAATTTTGCGCCATTGGCATAGAATTCAGGCGCGCCGCATTCATCTTCTTCGATATGGGCGATGCGGTGGCAGAAAATCGACTGCCACGGCTTGACCATCACCGACAGGGCCAAGGCATTGGCCGCTGTGCCTGTGCTGACCAGATAGACAGCGGCCTCGGGAGCCTCGAAAAGATCACGGAGCGATTGGCGCACCCGCGCCATCGCCTCATCTGCACCATAGGGCATGGCGTAGCCGTCATTATGGTGGCAACCGCAGCCATCACTTCTGGATGGGTGCGGCCTGTGTTGTCGGAGGCAAAGTTCATATCCTGGCTCCTCGATAATGTAGTTCCCAGTTCTCGTGGAACACCATCTCGCAAACAAAAAGACTGCAGAGCATCCCCGCCTCATGCACCGCTTCTGATCCCCAGACACCAAAGGGTGCCACCAATACAGATCCTTACCCTCATGCAGCAAGCGATAGGCGCAGGTCGCTGGCATGAAATAAGCGATAGCCATCCTCGCTGCGCTCAGTTGGATACATTCAGGCACAAGGCTTTTGCGGATTGCATATTGTCCGCATCGGCAGGTTGTATCATCGAACAGCCGACACGCAAACCAGGGCGTCAGCTACCTTCACCCGTAATGGCATCTTCCAGCTTGTTCAGGCAGCATTCCCGCAGCCATCACACAGACTCTTCCCATTCCCGTGCCGACATCTCGGCCAAGGATTTGCGTTTCAAAATGGGCTTTCGCGGTCATAGCGCAGCAAGAATATCGCGGGCCATTTGGGCTGTCGCGATCCATTTGCGCGATCAGGGGCCTCGAGGCTGTCGAATTCCTCGCCTCACCGCGCAAAAACTCGACCAATCCGACCGACATATCCATACCGTAAATATCGCCAGAAAATCAAAGATGAAGGTTTCGGTATTCCGGTTCTGTCCGTTGAACATGGGTCTTACGCCAAGGCTGGTGACACATGGTAATGGCCCTATATGGCCCGCCGCGCACTTCTACCAAAACCGCGTAAACGCCCAGTTTGGGGACGTGCAGCCCCATCTCAGGTGCTTATAAAAGCGGCTGGCGGTCGGATGTTTCCAAAGTGCGCCCGCTGCGTTTTTCGCCGATCACGGGGCCTCTTGGCTGCAGTGCCAGTGGCCAAGATATCAGTGGGCTTGGCGCGGTCCCCCGCGCTTAGAGCGTCCCGGATCGCTGTGGAAGAAACGGCCACATCCCCTGCATTGAGCAGATCCACCACAGTCACATCAAACCCGTAGCGCGCCCCGAATGCGCGCAGCATTTCGGTGGTGCCTTTGCGCCCCTTGCCAAAGCAGAAATCCGAACCCACCACCAGATGCCGGAGGTCCAGCCCCTTGACGACAATATCACGGATGAAATCCTCCGCCTCAAGCGAGGCAAGCGCGCGGTTGAAGGGCAGCTCGCAAAGAATATCCACGCCCATTTTCTCAAGCCGATTGGCGCGCGCCTCTGCATTCATCAGGCGAAAAGGCGGGGCATCGGGATTGAAGAATTCGCGCGGATGCGGCTCGAAAGTCAAAACCCCCAACGGGGCCTCGTGACCGCGCGCCAGATTGATGCAATGCGCGTGGCCCAGATGCACACCATCAAAATTCCCGATGGCGACAGAAGCACCACGGTTTTCAGGTCTGACGAATTGATGGTCCCGAACGATACGCATACAGCCCGAATATCCAAGCCCGCGATCTAGGGCAAGCATCGGGTCGGGAAAAATCCTGTGCCGCCGTGCGGTTAATCGAATTTCCGCGAGGGAGCGAGGACGACCGCTTCGCCTTTGAGGACGGGTTTGCCATCAATCAAGCAGCGTGTTTCAAGTGTCACGCGGCGTTTCGCGTGATCAATCGCGGTGACCTCAACCTCGGCGCGCACTTGATCGCCAGGGCGCACGGGGGCCAAGAATTTTAGGGTTTGGCCCAAATATACGGTCCCATGTCCGGGCAGCTGCTCGCCGATAACGGCGGAAATCAGCCCTGCGGTCAGCATCCCATGCGCGATGCGTCCCTGAAAGATCGTATCGCGGGCATAGTCATCATCCAGATGCACGGGATTGCGATCAGTCGATACTTCAGCGAAGAGTTCAATATCGCGATCTGTCACCGTTTTGGTCAGGTGGCGTGTCATCCCCAATTCGATATCTTCGATGCAGATTGTTCCACGGGGGAGGTTATGGGTCGTGTCCAACATTCCAGTCTCCAAGAGAAATGCCCTTCGCTGGAGATGACAATATCAAATTTCTGCAATGCAGCAAGAATTAAATTTAAATTCTTGTGCTAATGTTGTAATTTTGTTGCGCGACAATATGCCCAATCAGCGTAAGAATCCAATGCTGAATGTCGGTGTTTGCTCGCTATCCTTCAGATATTTGGCGAGTTTTTCGGGATCAGGCTGATCCGTTGTTCCAGTTTCCTCTCGCGCCAAGCCGCCTGTGATAAACAGGGTATCAATACCTTCGCCAATTCCGCCCTGCACATCGGTAAAGATGCCATCTCCCACGGCCAAGATTCGGTCGTCACTGATGTCATGTTCATTCTGCACCAAGCGCCGGCGTGCCAGATCATAAATAGGGGGGTGCGGTTTTCCGAAATACAGGCTTTCGCCCCCCATCTCCGTGTAAAGTTTGGCCACTGCGCCAGCGCAATATTCACGGCTTTCGCCACGGTCCACCACGATATCGGGATTGGCGCAGAGAAGTTTCAATCCGCGCGTCTTTGCCAAAAGCAATTGCGGGCGCAGCACGGCAGGGTCGGCATGAGGATCGAACGGGCCTGTGCATACGATCCCATCCGCTTCGGCGACATCGACCTTGGTCAAGGTAACGGGGTTTTCGATAATCTTCATTGGGGCGAAAAACGTATCATCGCGTGGCTCGCCGATGAAATAGACCTTTTCGCCGACAGCCCCTGTCAGCATTGCCGCGCGCGCGCTGTCGCCTGAGGTGGCGATCATGTCCCATGCATCGCGCGGGACCCCCATTGCATCCAATTGCGCGGCAATCTCAACATGGGCGCGGGGGGCATTCGTGACCAAAACCACCACACCGCCCTTGGCACGAAAGGCCTGAAGGGCTGCGACCGCATCGGGGAAAGGGGCAATGCCGTTATGCACACAGCCCCACAGATCGCAGAACAGCGCGTCATAATGCACCGAAATTTCAGCAAGGTTGGAGATGATCATAGGGGTGGCGGCTGTGCTCAGGCTCATGAGGGGGCTTTCTCTTTGCGGCGATCTGCGCCCAGAAGGCGCTCACCTTTGTGGATAAAGAAAAGCGAGGCGGCCCCAGGGCGCCCTTCATCAAACTTCTCATATGCTCTCACAGCGCGAGGCTGGGGATGATCTGCTTTTTGCAGCTTACAACCTTCTGGCAGTACGACCTGATCCACATCGCCCAACACAGGCAAAGTTTTCAGCCACTTGGCGCACCAAATCATTGGGCACCAGCAGCGTGGCTTCTTCGCGCAGAATGTCGATCACAAACAGCAGAACCTGATCCGCGCCGTCCTCTTTGGCGACTGTGACCATGCGTCCATCAGCTTGCCTTGCGGGACAGCACGATGTCGGGGGCGGTGTTCGCAGAACCGAGACGCGGAAAGACTTGCCGCCCACCTCATAGGTTTTGCTGTCCATGCGCAGCAACCTCGCATCAGAAAACCGCGAGATATCTGATTTTGCCGCAAACATCTCGGCCGCGTAATCAGGGATTGAGACGCCCAGGCCAGCCCCTCGGCAACGGCACGGTCATGGTCGGTGGTGGTGGGGAGCGAAACTCCAGCGTTCGACAAGATGCAAGACAACGCCAGGCGCCTTGGCCCAATTCGGCATTCGTGCTGCATCATCGTTCATCAGGTCGATCATCAGGGTCGCGGTGCAGGCCAAGGGGTGGATGGTGATGTCAATCGGCCCTTTGGTCTCAAGCCCGCCGACTCAACAGGTGGTCGATGATGGCCCGAACATCGGCGGGCATTGACGAAGCTGGGCAATTCGGTGGGGTTGTTGGTATCCACCACAACGCAAAAGCTTGGCCTTCGGTCACATCGTCAATGATGCGCGGTTTTGGCAAATCCTTACTTTTGCAGAACAAAGCCGCTTCGGTGTTCGGTCGCTCAACAGGACGGCCTCCGCCGCGACGCCTTCACCTCATTGAGATACCACGCCCACAAAATGGGGGAGCCGGTGGAATCTGTGTCTGGCGATTTATGGCCAAAGACCAAGGTGCTCATATTTATATCCATCTCTTTGGTTGAAAACTCGCGCGCCTTATAGGGCAGGGTTTTGCCCATGTCACGGGGGGCAAGGCAGGGAATTTGTCGCGGCTTTGGCATTAGTAGATCCAATTTAGGCGGGGATCGGGCGGCTAGAAATTTTTTTTGAAATTTCCCGCGCCTGGCCCGTTGACAGCTCTGCGTCTCCTGCCTATCTGCCAATCATTAGCACTCGAATGGGATGAGTGCTAATACAGTGAAACATACGAACCTTAAGGAGTGTTCGACAGATGGCATTGAAACCACTGCATGACCGCGTGCTGGTTCGCCGCGTAGAGAGCGACGACAAGACCAAGGGCGGTCTGATCATCCCCGACAGCGCAAAAGAGAAACCCGCAGAGGGCGAGATTGTCGCTGTTGGCGAAGGTGCACGCAAGGACTCGGGCGAGCTGATCGCAATGAGCGTCAAAGCTGGCGACCGCGTCTTGTTCGGCAAATGGTCCGGCACCGAAGTCACGGTTGATGGCGAAGAACTGCTGATCATGAAGGAATCGGACATTCTCGGCATTATCGCCTGAGACCGTTTCTGATCGAATTTTAACCTGATTTCATCCAAGGAGGAGCCCTAAAATGGCTGCCAAGGAAGTCAAATTCAACACTGATGCCCGCGACCGTATGCTCAGAGGCGTCAACATCCTTGCCAATGCGGTAAAGGTGACCCTCGGCCCGAAAGGCCGCAATGTGGTTCTGGAAAAATCCTTCGGCGCACCACGCATCACCAAAGATGGTGTATCCGTGGCGAAGGAAATCGAACTGGAAGACAAGTTTGAGAACATGGGCGCGCAAATGGTCAAAGAAGTGGCCTCGCGCACCAATGACGAAGCGGGTGACGGCACCACCACAGCAACCGTTCTGGCACAAGCCATCGTGCGCGAAGGCATGAAGTCGGTCGCCGCTGGCATGAACCCAATGGACCTCAAGCGCGGTATCGACAGCGCCGTTGCCAAGGTGATTGCGCAGATCAAAGCATCCGCGCGCCCTGTTGCAGATTCTGACGAAGTTGCACAGGTCGGCACCATCTCGGCCAATGGCGAAGCGCAAATCGGCCGTATGATCGCGGATGCGATGCAGAAGGTCGGCAATGACGGCGTGATCACCGTGGAAGAGAACAAAGGCCTAGAGACCGAAGTTGACGTGGTCGAAGGTATGCAGTTCGACCGTGGTTATCTCTCTCCTTATTTTGTCACCAACCCCGACAAGATGGTCGCGGAATTGGACGACTGCTTGATCCTGTTGCACGAGAAGAAACTCTCTTCGCTTCAGCCCATGGTCCCGCTGCTGGAATCCGTGATCCAATCGCAAAAGCCGCTTCTGATCATTGCAGAAGACGTGGAAGGCGAAGCTTTGGCGACCCTCGTGGTCAACAAGCTGCGTGGTGGTCTGAAGATCGCTGCGGTCAAAGCCCCTGGTTTCGGTGACCGCCGCAAAGCAATGCTTCAGGACATCGCAATCTTGACGGGTGGTCAGGTGATCTCCGAAGACCTCGGCATGAAGCTTGAGGGCGTCACGCTGGATATGCTTGGTTCTGCAAAGAAGGTGATGATCAAGAAAGACGACACCACCATCGTTGACGGCGCAGGCGACAAGAAGGAAATCGAAGCCCGCGTTGGCCAGATCCGTCAGCAGATCGAAGAAACCTCGTCCGATTATGACAAAGAGAAGCTGCAAGAGCGCGTTGCCAAATTGGCAGGCGGTGTTGCGGTCATCAAAGTCGGCGGCATGAGCGAAGTCGAAGTGAAAGAGCGCAAAGACCGTGTGGATGACGCGCTGAACGCAACCCGCGCAGCGGTGCAAGAAGGCATCGTTGTTGGTGGCGGCGTCGCACTGGTTCAGGGTGCGAAATCCCTTGACGGTTTGACTGGCGAGAATGCGGATCAAGACGCAGGTATTGGCATCGTGCGCCGTGCGCTTGAAGCGCCGTTGCGTCAGATTGCGGAAAACGCAGGCGTTGACGGTGCGGTTGTCGCGGGCAAAATCCGCGAATCCAAAGACGTCAAGTTTGGCTTCAACGCGCAGACCGAAGAATATGGTGATATGTTCAAATTCGGTGTGATCGATCCTGCCAAAGTGGTGCGCACTGCGCTTGAGGATGCAGCCTCTGTTGCGGGTCTGCTCATCACCACCGAAGCGATGGTGGCCGATAAGCCGAAGAAAGACGATGCCCCAGCAATGCCTGATATGGGTGGCATGGGTGGCATGGGCGGCATGATGTAATCAAAGGCGTATTTTAATACTCCTTTAAAATCAGAAAGGCCCCGCGTCATGCGGCCTTTTTTTATGTCAAGGTTTGCGCGTGTTCAATGCACGCTGACAGGCGTCGGATCATTCTGCCGCGCCACGACAAAGGCCAATGCCCGATCTTTGACGAGGGCCAATTGCGTGCCTTCCTCGGTTCCAATCGCATAAAGCTGCTCCCGCATTGCCAGCAGGCGCGGTCCCCTGATGGCAGGCTCGCCACGTCAGCTGGAACGAATGAAACGGTGGCCGCTCGGCATTTGTATTCGTGGTTTTGGGATTGGTGCGATTTTTGCTTTCGTTTTGCAGCGATTTCGATGCTGCACCTGATTTTAGTCGCAATCTTTCGCACAACGCTCTGTCGGGTTGCAGGCGATGCAGGTCGATATGCAAAAGCCCATGTTCATTGTGGCACCTGTCCTCGACCCATCTGCCAGAACAAAGCTGCGCTGGAATTGGCGCGCCACCGTGCCACGATGCAGGAAGATGCGCGCGCCATCCTCGTCCAATTGCCCTACGGATCTCCAATTGGCGATCTTCCTCGGTGATCGAGGAATCAGCCTCCGCGAAACCCGCCGCCAATGTGATGCGATAGGCCGTGTCGCCGCGTTGTTCGATATTGGCAGGGGTAGCCATCATTAGCCCGATTTTGCCGTACGCTCGACCAGCCGTTCAAGTTGGTCAGCCAGCAAATAAGGGTGCGTCCCAAGGGTCAATTTCGTCATAAGGCACATCCTTTGACGATCTGTGCAAGGTTCAGCCCCGCCGGCAGCGACTGATCTGTAGGGTAATATGGGGTTGGGGGTGAGGGCTGCAAGGTCTTATTGCTGGGGTCACGGCACCCTACGCCATTTCCTTTGCGTGAGGGCTGTGGCACGATGCTGCTGCAGTAAACCGTATAGAGCAGGTCTCCGCCCTCCCATGAACGCCCCATCTGAATTGAGCCACGAAGACGTGCGCGTCGTTTGGAGTTCTCAGAGCAGGCATCGTGATCTGGACGAAGACAATTGCCGCCTTGGAAACTCGACCCAATCCCGACCAGTTAACCTTACGCCGTCTGAAAAAGCAAGCTGGCGTTGAGATTCATCACCAGATCGAGGACAGAGCTGACTGACATTATTGCATGGCGGTTTGATCGCTATAGTGCGCGCTTCCGAAAACACGGTTTGCAAAGGAACCCCCATGGCAGATATCAATTGGCATCATCATGGGCAGCCAGTCCGATTGGCCGACCATGCGTGAGGCGGCCGCAATCTGGATGCGTTGGGCGTTTCTTATGGACGAAAATCGTCTGCACATCGCACACCTGACCGTTTGTGGGATTATGGCAAAACCGCAGCCCAGCCGGGGCTTAAAGGTGATTATTGCGGGCGCGGGCGGCGCTGCGCATTTGCCGGGCATGATGGCCTCAAAAACGCGGGTTCCTGTCATTGGTGTGCCCGTGCAAACCAAGGCGCTGTCGGGGGTCGACTCGCTTTATTCAATTTTGCAAATGCCGCGCGGATTTCCTGTGGCCACCATGGCCATTGGTGCGGCGGGGGCGGCGAATGCGGGATTGATGGCGGCGGCAATTTTGGCCGTGCATGACGCTGGTCTTGCCGCGCGTCTGGATAAATGGCGTGCTGATCTGTCTGCTTCGATCCCAGAGGAACCGCAAGATGACGCATGACCTTCTGCCCAATAGCAGCGTGATTGGTATTTTGGGTGGCGGTCAATTGGGACGGATGCTTGCCATGGCGGCGGCGCGGCTTGGCTATAAAGTGCGGATTTTCGAGCCAAGCGACCATGCCCCTGCGGGCGATGTGGCATTATCCGTGACACAAGCGGGCTATGATGACCATGCCGCGCTCAAGGCATTCGCGCTGTCTTGCGATCTCTTGACCTTTGAATTTGAGAATATCCCAAGTGCTGCATTGGCCCTGTTGGAAGGCACGCGCCCGTTTTTCCCTGCGCGGGCTGCGCTGGAGGTGTCACAGGATCGGTTGGTTGAGAAGGATTTTCTCAACAGTTTGGGCCTGAAGACCGCGCCCTATGCCGCGATTGACGCGGCCGAAGATGTGGCACAGGCGCTTGCCAAAACGGGCTGTCCCGCAATTCTCAAGACCCGCCGATTTGGCTATGATGGCAAGGGGCAGGCGCGGGTGATGGCTGCATCCGAGGCTGACGCTGCCTATGCAAACCTGAATGGCGCGCCCGCAATTGCCGAGGGGTTTATTGAATTCTCGCGGGAGATATCCATTATCATTGCGCGCGGTCGTGACGGGCGTGTTGCGGCATTTGATCCAGGCGAGAACCACCATGTCGGAGGGATTTTATCCACAACCACCGTGCCCGCCAATATCCCAGCGATTCTGCGCGCTGATGCGGTGCTTCTGGCCTCCAAAATCGTCACGGCCTTGGATTATGTCGGCGTGATGGGGGTGGAGCTGTTCGTGACCCCACAGGGTCTGGTCGTGAATGAAATCGCGCCGCGTGTCCACAATTCGGGCCATTGGACGCAAGCGGGTTGCGCGGTGGATCAATTTGAGCAACATATCCGCGCAATCACGGGGTGGCCGTTGGGGAATGGCCAACGCCACGCAAATGTGGTGATGGAAAACCTCATTGGCGCGGATGTCGCGCGCGCCGCTGAAATGGCCGATACTGCGGGGGTGCAAATCCATCTCTATGGCAAGGTGGACGTGCGCCCAGGCCGCAAGATGGGTCACATCAATCCGGGTGACGGGCGCGGCCTGAACGGGGCGGGGGCGGTTTTGCCGCGCTTCTACTGCACCCCGCGCGCGCTTGACTATAACGCCATCAATTTGCACCGCTTTCACAGCGCCCCTTGGCCGCGCGGTCATGTGTCCCCGTTTCGCCGCAGTTCCTGTGGCAGCCAAATCGAGGTTTTCGATGCCCAAAAGAACCGATATCCGCTCCATCATGATCATCGGCGCGGGGCCGATCGTCATTGGGCAGGCGTGTGAATTCGATTATTCTGGTGCGCAAGCCTGTAAGGCGCTGCGCGAAGAAGGGTATCGCGTCATTTTGGTCAATTCTAACCCCGCAACCATTATGACCGATCCAGAATTGGCCGATGCAACTTATATCGAGCCGATCACCCCCGAAGTGGTCGCAAAGATTATCGAGAAGGAGCGTCCCGATGCGCTGCTGCCCACCATGGGCGGGCAGACGGGCCTGAACACGGCACTGGCTTTGGAAGAGGCGGGTGTGTTGGAAAAATTCGGGGTCGAGATGATCGGCGCAAAGCGCCCTGCGATTGAAATGGCCGAGGATCGCAAATTGTTCCGCGAGGCGATGGATCGGATCAGGTTTGGAAAATCCGCGCGCCACCATTGTTGCCGCGCCGAAAAAAGAAAACGGAAAATTCGATATTGCCGCTGGTTTGCGCGATGCGATGGACGCTTTGGAAGATATAGGCTTGCCTGCTATCATCCGCCCCGCCTTTACGTTGGGTGGCACCGGCGGCGGTGTGGCCTATAACCGCGAAGAATATGAATATTATTGCCGTTCGGGCCTCGAGGCTTCGCCCGTGGCGCAGATTTTGGTCGATGAATCGCTGCTGGGTTGGAAAGAATACGAGATGGAGGTTGTCCGCGACAAAGCGGATAATGCGATCATCGTCTGTTCCATCGAAAACGTGGACCCAATGGGCGTCCATACGGGCGACAGTATCACTGTCGCGCCTGCGCTGACCCTGACCGATAAGGAATACCAGATTATGCGCAATGGCTCGATTGCCGTGTTGCGCGAGATCGGTGTTGAGACGGGTGGGTCCAACGTGCAATGGGCGATCAACCCTGCCGATGGGCGGATGGTCGTCATCGAGATGAACCCGCGCGTGTCGCGCTCCTCGGCTCTGGCTTCCAAGGCCACAGGCTTCCCGATTGCGAAAATCGCGGCCAAATTGGCTGTGGGGTATACGCTGGATGAGTTGGACAATGACATCACCCGTGTGACCCCTGCCAGCTTTGAGCCAAGTATTGATTATGTGGTCACCAAGATCCCACGCTTTGCCTTTGAGAAATTCCCCGGGTCCAAGCCTGAGTTGACCACGGCGATGAAATCGGTGGGCGAGGCAATGGCCATTGGCCGCAGTTTTCATGAGAGCGTTCAAAAAGCCTTGGCCAGCCTTGAGACGGGTCTGTCTGGTTTTGACGAGATCGAGATTGCAGGTGCGCCTGACAAGGCGGCCGTGACCAAGGCCCTGAGCTTGCAAACCCCGGATCGTCTGCGCGTGATTGCCCAAGCGATGCGCCATGGTCTGACCAATGACGAGATCGGCCATGTGACCAAATTTGATCCGTGGTTCTTGGCTCGCATCCGTGAGATTGTGGATGTGGAGGAGGTTATCCGCGCCAATGGCCTGCCGCGCGAGCCAGATGCGTTGCGCAAGATCAAGATGATGGGCTTTACCGATGCCCGCCTGGCCACATTGACCGCGCGCAGCGAGGCCTCTGTGCGGGCGGATCGTATAGGTGCTGGTGTGGTCGCCTCTTTCAAACGTATTGATACGTGCGCGGCTGAATTTGAGGCGCAAACGCCTTATATGTATTCCACCTATGAAGCGCCTGCGATGGGGGATGTGGAATGCGAGGCACGCCCTTCGGATGCGAAAAAAGTGGTTATTTTGGGCGGTGGCCCGAACCGCATCGGGCAGGGGATCGAGTTTGATTATTGCTGCTGCCATGCCTGTTACGCCCTCACCGATCAGGGCTATGAGACGATCATGATCAACTGTAACCCTGAGACGGTTTCCACCGATTATGATACATCTGACCGTCTGTATTTCGAGCCGCTGACCTATGAGCACGTTATGGAAATCCTGCGTGTGGAGCAGGACGCGGGCACGTTGCATGGCGTGATCGTGCAATTTGGTGGCCAGACGCCTTTGAAACTGGCCAATGCCCTGCATGAGGCGGGTATTCCAATCCTTGGCACATCGCCCGATGCGATTGACTTGGCCGAGGATCGTGAGCGCTTCCAGCAGCTTGTCCAGAAATTGAACCTCAAGCAGCCAGAAAACGCGATTGCCCATTCCGATGAGGAGGCAAAAGCCGCGGCGGAGGCTTTGGGGTATCCGTTGGTGATCCGCCCCTCTTATGTGCTGGGCGGCCGCGCGATGGAGATCGTGCGCGATACGGCACAGCTCAATCGCTACATCGCCGAAGCGGTGGTTGTGTCAGGTGACAGTCCCGTGCTTCTCGACAGCTACCTTGATGGCGCGACCGAGGTTGATGTGGATGCGCTGTGTGATGGTGACGCGGTCCATGTCGCGGGGATCATGCAGCATATCGAAGAGGCGGGTGTGCACTCAGGCGACAGCGCCTGTTCATTGCCCCCCCATACACTCAGCGATGCGATTATTGCAGAGATCATCCGCCAGACCGAGGAGTTGGCGCGCGCGCTCAATGTGGTTGGCCTGATGAACGTGCAATTCGCGGTCAAAGGCGATGATATTTATCTCATCGAGGTGAACCCGCGCGCCTCGCGCACCGTGCCCTTTGTGGCCAAGGCCACCGACAGCGCCATCGCCTCGATTGCTGCGCGTTTGATGGCGGGCGAGAAGCTCTCGGTGTTCCCCAAGGCTGCACCTCATCAACCGGTAGACGATGATGCGCCCATCCCCATGGGCGACCCGATGAGCCTGTCCGATTTCCGCACGCCTTGGTTCTCCGTCAAAGAAGCTGTTCTGCCCTTCGCGCGTTTCCCTGGTGTGGATACGCTTCTGGGGCCAGAGATGCGCTCAACGGGCGAGGTGATGGGATGGGATCGCAGCTTTGCCCGCGCCTTCCTCAAGGCGCAGCTTGGTGCAGGAACAGTTTTGCCATCGGAGGGCACCGTGTTCTTGTCGATAAAAGATGCCGACAAAACCCCGATCTTGGTTGAAACCGCACAAATCCTCACCGATCTGGGTCTCAAGATTTTGGCCACCTCTGGCACGGCGAAATTCTTGGCCGATCACGCGATTTCATCTGATGTGGTCAACAAGGCCTATGAAGGTGGGCGCACCATTGTCGACATGATGAAAGACGGGATGGTCGATCTGGTGTTGAACACGACCGAAGGTGCGCAGGCGGTCGAAGACAGCCGCTCGATGCGCACCGTCGCGCTCTATGACAAAATCCCCTATTACACCACGCTGTCAGGCAGCCACGCGGCAGCCCTCGCTATGAAGGCCGCGCGTGAAGGGGAATTGGCGGTGCGTTCCTTGCAAGGGTAAGCCCTTGCTACAATCCCGCGCGGAGCTTTGGCCAATTGGCCTCCGCACGGGCAATATGCCCCGCAATATCCCCTTCCCACCGGCGTTGAATGCGGCGATTGGCGTTGAGGTAGAGCTTGCCATCCACGATACGCCATGCGTCAGGATCAATTGGGGCAGTATAACCTTCGGACACCGCCCAAGCGCAATAGCCGCCATATTGGGGCGCATAGGTCTCAGGCGCGCTGAGGAACAAATCGCGGTTCTGCGCGCTTGCGAAATGCCAAACCGTGCCGCCCCATTCGGCGGCAAATGCCGCATCGCCGGGTTGCGGCGCGCCTGTGGTGTAATAGGCCACGGGATCATAGCCACGCAATGCCACGCCATCGCGGCTGAAATAGTCTTGCGCCATCGCAGCATGGCCCCAGATCCCCCCACTAAGGGGGAGCGAGAGACCGCTCAAAAGGACATCGCGGCGGGTGATCATCTGGGTATATCCTCTCATAGGGGGTCGAACTGTGTGCAGTATAGTGTGTGGTTTGATCACCTGCTTTGACGTTCGCGTGAAGGTTGGCCCGCTTGCACACGTGGTGCTTCTTTGGCCATATAAGGGAAACCCGCGGAGCGTGTCGCATGGCCAAACTTTATTTCAACTTCTCAACCATGAATGCGGGCAAATCGACCTTGCTGTTGCAGGCGGCCCATAATTACAGCGAGCGGGGCCAAACTCCGTTTTTGCTGACCGCTGGCATTGATACACGGGCGGGGTCAGGTGTGATTGCAAGCCGTATTGGTCTCTCGAAACAGGCCGAACCCTTTGCGCCTGAGACCGATCTCTTTGAGGTGATCTCAGCGGCACATCACGCGCAGCCGATTGATTGCGTTTTCCTCGATGAGGCGCAGTTCCTGACCAAGGCACAGGTCTGGCAATTGGCGCGTGTTGCCGATGATCTGGGCCTGCCCGTGATGGCCTATGGTCTTAGGGTCGATTTTCGCGGTGAGTTGTTTGAAGGCTCTGCCGCGCTTCTGGCTCTGGCGGATGATCTGCGCGAGATCAGAACGATCTGCCATTGTGGGCGCAAGGCGACAATGGTGGTGCGTAAATCCCCCGATGGCGGCGTGGCCAAAACGGGGGATCAGGTGCAGATTGGCGGCAATGAAACCTATGTCAGCCTGTGCCGCCGTCATTGGCGCGAAGCGGTAGGCGATCGCCCCTCAGCATAGCCGCGCCCCAAGGGGCGCGTCTTTGTCGGGCACCGCCAAAACCACATCGCCGCGCGCATCGTGAAATCCAAGCACAAGCGCCTCGGACATAAAAGGGCCGATTTGGCGGGGAGGGAAATTAACAACCCCCATCACAAGCTGTCCCACCAAAGCCTCGGGCGCGTAATGCGCGGTGATCTGGGCGGAGCTTTTCTTGATCCCAATCTCTGGCCCGTAATCCACCCACAGCTTGATTGCAGGTTTGCGGGCCTCGGGAAAAGGTTCAGCGCGGGTGATCCGGCCGAGGCGGATGTCAACCTTCAGGAATGTCTCAAAATCGGTTTCCATGCGGATCATCCTTTCAGGGCGCGTGATCGTGCAGCCGCAGCTTTGACTGTTTCGCGGATCAAGGGTGAAAGGCCGTTTGCTTCATTCATCAAAACCTCCAAGCCCGCCTGCGTGGTGCCGTTGGGAGATGTGACGTTGATGCGCAATTGTTCTGGGCTTTCTTGTGCTTCCATCGCTAAGGCCCCTGCACCTGCCACCGTAGCCTTGGCAAAGGCCATGGCCATCTCATCTGGCAAACCTTCGGCACGGGCCGCTGCGGCGAGGCAGTCAATCATGTAAAACACATAGGCAGGGCCAGAACCCGAAACACCCGTCACCGCGTCAATCTGATCCTCTGTTTCAAGGCGCACCACCTGACCCACTGCCTGAAGAAGGCTGTCCGCAAGGTCGTGGTCAGCGCTGCCGCAGTTTTGATTGCCAATAATCGCTGTGATGCCGCGCCCAATTGCGGCAGGGGTGTTGGGCATGGCGCGGATCACTTTGGCCTTGGCGCCAAATTCCGCCTCAAAGCGCGCAATCGGCGTGCCAGCGGCTACGGAGATCACCAAAGTGTCTTGGCCCATGGCGGTGGCCAGATTGGGCAAAGCAGCGCCCATCATTTGCCGGCTTGACCGCGATCACCGCCACGGCGGTGTCGGGAATGGGGGTGTTGAGTTTCACCTGGTCTTGAGCCAGTTCCGAGGTGCAGGTCGACCACCGTGACAGAAGCAGGTGGGATGCCTCGTGAAGCCACCCTCCAACATTGCAGTGCCCATTTTGCCACAGCCAAAATCACCATGCCGCGTGCGGCAATATCGTCAAATGCCATCAGCTTTCCCCTGTTGCTATAGCAGCAGGTTAGCGACCGAACCCTTCGGCAATGGCCATGAATGACTTCTTTGGGCGATTGGTCGCCCCAACAGGCCAATTGGAAGGCGGGATAATAGCGTTCGCTCGCCAAGACGGCGGTTTCGACCATGCAGGCGATCTGCTCGGGACTGGCAGTTGATCCCCGCGAGAACCAAACCGTAGCGATAAACCATCATCTTCTGCTCGGCCCGAAACTGAACGCCCCTGCCCAGCATTTGTCATTGGCAAGGTTCAATGTATTTCTCGTAAAAAGCTTGCCCATGGACTCGGCGGGTGGGTCCATGTCGAAGGTGCAGATCATCCGCAGCGTTTCGTCGCCAAGCTCGACCCATGCCAGCGTCACCGAATAGGTGCGCCACTGCCCCTCAAGGGCCATTGCGATTGATCATCTGCAACGCGGTCAAAATCCCAGTCATGCCGCGTGGCAAGGGTTTCAACGATATCGATGGGATGAGTTCTTCAACATCCATATACTGCTCGGAAAGTGACATTGCCCTAGGCCTCATTCTTGACGGTCATGGGCATTGGGTTTATTCCCAATTTGCCCACTAAGGCTGGGTGTCTCCACTAAGGGTCGGCTGATTTGCGCGATCCCATACCAAATATGGTGGGTTACTTTCTCCACCTGTAAACAATAATATTTTGATGACGCACCCACAAATTGCAGTTTTCTAATCCTGTCCACAAGAATTTGGGGCTGTGCATAAGAAGGGCGGCCTGTGCTTGCAAGGCCGCCCCACATCCATCGCGCATCTGTGCCGCGCTTATTTTCTTCTTTTCCAATGCCTCAAGACGTGCGGACAAGGCCTCGTTTTCTTCGCGGGCTTTTGTGCCATCGCGCACCGCATCGAATTCTTCGCGGGTGACAAAGTCGCGATCGGCAAACCAGCGATCCATCAGCGACTTCATCGCATTCTCGGCCTCCTCGCGCGCGCCTTGCGCCACGCCCATGGCATTGGTCATCAACTGGCTGATATCATCCATCATCTTGTTGCGGGTTTGCATGGGCTATCCTTTGTGTCGCATCTGTGAAACTTTCGTCTGTTCCCTGATATGGGACAAATGCCGCGCCGCTTCAAGGTTGACATCGCCGCATGGGGGCCTATCCAAGATACAACCCAGACCCCGCGACCAATGAAAGGCGGCCGCGATGATATACGCGATACCGTTTCCCGATATTTCTCCCGCGCTGTTTTCGATTGATTTGGGCGGCTTCCAATTCGCGCTGCGATGGTATGCTTTGGCTTATATCGCGGGGGTTGTGATCGCCGCATGGATGATTGGGCGGCATTTGCGCAATGCCACGCTCTGGCGGGACCGATCCGCCCCCATGGCCGCAGAAGTGGTGGAGCCGCTTTTGACATGGATGGTCTTGGGCGTGATCCTGGGGGGGCGGCTTGGATATGTGCTCTTTTATCAACCGAGCTATTACCTGCAAAACCCTGCCGAGATTTTACAGGTCTGGCAGGGGGGGATGTCCTTTCACGGCGGCTTTTTGGGTGTTGTGATCGCGGGGATTTTGTTCTGCCGTGTGCATAAGGTCAGCATGGCCAGTCTGGCCGATCTTTTGGCGCTGGCCACGCCGCCTGCGTTGTTTTTGGGGCGCAGTGCCAATTTCATCAATGCCGAGCTATGGGGTCGCCCAACCGATGTGCCATGGGGTGTGATCTTTCCAGGCGCAGCCGCACAAGACTGTCCAGGGCCTGTTGGGATTGTGATGGACGCAGGGGTGCAGCTTTGCGCCCGCCATCCCTCGCAGCTGTATGAAGCGCTGCTCGAAGGTCTGATCTTGGGCCTGGTGATCTTGTATTTGATCCATCGCCGTGGATGGTTCCGCGTGCCGGGGCAGGTGGCGGGACTGTTCTTCTTGGGATATGGATTGGGGCGCTTTATCGTGGAGCATTTCCGTCAACCCGATGCGCAGTTTTTCCTGCACCACCCGCGCGGCTATGCGCTTTGGCTGTCGGATGATATCGGCGTGACGATGGGGCAACTTTTGTCCCTGCCAATGGTGGTCGCGGGTGTCGTGGTAATTGCGGTTGCGCGGCAGGTTGCACGGCGCAAGGCGCACGCCTGATGGCGGCAGGTGCGTTTGAGGCGCGGCTTCTGCGCCGCATCGCGCAATATGGCCCGCTTTCTGTGGCCGAGTTTATGACTGACGCGCTGCTGCACCCCGAATTTGGGTATTACATGAAACAAGCTGCAATCGGTCGGTCAGGGGATTTCGTCACAGCGCCCGAAGTTTCGCAAATCTTTGGTGAGCTGATTGGCCTTTGGCTGGCGCAGGTCTGGATGGATCATGGGGCAAAGCCCGCAGTGCATTTGGTCGAGCTTGGCGGCGGACGCGGCACATTGATGGCTGATATTTTGCGCGCTGCGAAACTTCTGCCCGCCTTTGGTGATGCAATCGTGCTGCATATGGTTGAAGCCTCGCCATTGATGCGCGCGGCCCAAGAACAAGCTTTAGCGTCATTTAAACCACAGTTTCATGACACAATCGCCACCGTGCCAGACGGGCCGCTTTATCTGGTCGCCAACGAATTTTTTGACGCGCTGCCCATTCGGCAATTCCAAAAAAGCGAAGATGGGTGGCGCGAGCGCCAAATCGGTGCAGAGGGGGGGGCGCTTATATGGGGCCTTGGGCCTGTTGTTGCGCCTGATTGGATCAGCCCGCGCTTTGGCGATGTGCCACAAGGCGCGATTGTCGAGATCAACGCCGCCGCTGAGGCGATCATGGCGGATATTGGCAAGCGGATTGCGACCCATGGGGGGGCTGCATTGGTTGTTGATTATGGGGATTGGATCAGCGCAGGCGATACCTTGCAGGCCATGAAGGGTCACCGCTATGCCGATCCATTGGCGGATATTGGCACCGCTGGTTAACCGCCCATGTCGCCTTTCAGCCTCTCGCGGCCCGTGTGCGCCGCCCGATGCGGCTCGCTACAATCGCGAGGTCTGTTTCTTGAGCGTCTCGGGATCACCGCGCGCGCAGAGCGCTTGGCGCAAAATCTACACGGTGACGCGTTAGAATCACGTACCGCGCATCGCCAGGTTGACCCACCCTGAAGAAATGGGACAGCTGTTCAAAGTGCTGGGTGTGACGCATCACGATGCGCCCCACTTACCCGCCTTGGATGATATGGAGACGAGGAAATTTAAGATGGCCGCGCATTTTGCCCCGATCAATCGAATTACATCGCCGCTTTTGGCGGGGACACATCATGGGTTTTTACGCAAGGGCGGTGCATCGAGCGGCATTTTTAAGCCTCAACTGTGGTGCGGGGTTCATCGGATCAATCTGATTTGGTCCGAATCAATCGCGCACGCGTTGCCCGCGAAATGGGGGGTCGGGGCGGATTGTCTGATCACCGTGCATCAAACCCATTCGGCGGATGCCCGTTTGAGTGGAAAGGCCCGATTGGCGGGGCAAGCCGGAGGCCGATGCGCTTGTCTCCCGCAGCGCGGGTTTGGCGCTTGCGGTTCTGACGGCAGATTGTCAGCCCGTCCTGTTTCATGAAGCAGATGCAGGGGTAATTGGGGCGGCGCACGCAGGCTGGAAAGGGGCGCAGGCAGGTATTCTTGAGGCCACAATTGATCTGATGTTGACCCAAGGTGCGGCGCGTGAGAAAATCCATGCGGTCATTGGCCCAACAATTTCCCAGGCAAGTTATGAGGTGGGCCAAGAATTTTTCGAGAGTTTTGTGGATGATGACCCAAATGCGGCACGGTTTTTTGTCAATGGGGCCAAGCCTGATAAATATTTGTTTGATTTGCCAGGCTATGGTTTGATGCGCCTGCGTGCAGCGGGCATTGGACAGGCGGAGTGGTGCGGGCATTGCACCTATCGCGAGACGGAATTGTTCTTTTCCTATCGCCGCGCCACGCATCGCGGCGAGGGGGATTATGGGCGGCTGATTTCGGCCATCCGCCTTTAACCCATCGCCGCTGAATTACCTTTATCTTCCGCCAATGTGACGGGATTTGGTCCCAACTTTGCCCGATTTCTATACAATCCTCCCCTCAGACAAGCGCGGCAGATGCGCGTTTTTTTGGAGAGATGCAGATGAAAACACGTTGGATGGATACGGTGATTGCCCTGTCACAGGCGGATGCGCCCCGCCTGCCTTGGATGCGTGATGTGGCTGAGGAGACAAAGCACCAAACATTGAATTTGGATGCGGGTCAAAAGCGGGCCAGTTGAACCCGCTTTCCCTCAATCCATTTTTGCCAGACGGTCTTCGAGAACCTCAAATGGCACACCTGGCTCGTCTTTCGCGCCGCGAATGACCAAAGAGGTCCGCACGCTGGCCACATTTGGCGCGGCGGTCAAATGCTCGGTCAAAAAGCTTTGAAAGGTTGATAGATCGGGTGCCACGCATTTCAGGATGAAATCAATCTCGCCATTGAGCATATGGCATTCGCGCACCAAAGGCCAATCATTGCAGCGATTCTCAAACGCAACCAGATCAGCCTCCGCTTGGCTGTGAAGGCCCACCATGGCGAAAACCTGCACCTCGAACCCCAACATCCGCGCATCCACTTCGGCGTGATATCCGCCGATGAAGCCAGTTTCCTCCAAAGTGCGCACGCGGCGCAAACAAGGTGGTGCGGAAATACCAACCCGTTTGGCCAATTCCACATTGGTCATGCGCCCGTCACTTTGAAGTTCTGCAAGAATCTTGCGATCAATCGGATCGAGTTTGGTTGTTGGCATTATTGTTGTCCTCTCGCTCACGATTTGCGATCCTGAGCGATAACGCCAGAAAAACGCAACTTTATTACGCACCCGCGCAATATATGGAATATTGGTCGGCGCTTTGCAAGGCTTTGCGGGGCTTTACAGGGGCTATAATGGGGCCTTGCAAGGGCTTTCATCGCTGGCCATGGGGGTCTATATCTGGCTGAGAAGATTTGTGGTGCTGGGCCTGAACATCCTGTGCCGCACCGATCATTAGACAGGTAAAGGAGCCACCCCATGAGTGCCACACGTCACACGCGCGTCTTGATTATCGGGTCTGGCCCTGCCGGCTACACCGCTGCGGTCTATGCCAGCCGTGCCATGCTAGAGCCAATTTTGGTTCAGGGCATCCAGCCGGGCGGGCAGTTAACCATCACGACCGATGTGGAAAACTGGCCAGGGGATGCCTCGGTGATGGGCCCTGATCTCATGGTGCGAATGGAAAACCACGCGCGTGAAATGGGGGCTGAGATCATTTCGGATCACATTTCTGATCTCGATTTGTCGCAGCGCCCGTTCCGTGCCTCTGGTGATACAGGCACGACCTATACCGCCGATGCGGTGATCTTGGCTACGGGTGCGCAAGCACGGTGGTTGGGGCTGCCCTCGGAGGAACATTTTAAGGGATTTGGCGTTTCGGCCTGTGCCACCTGCGATGGGTTCTTTTATCGTGGCCAAGAGGTGGTGGTCATCGGTGGTGGCAATACCGCCGTGGAGGAGGCGTTGTTCTTGACCAATTTTGCCTCGAAGGTCACATTGATCCACCGCCGCGACAGCCTGCGGGCTGAAAAGATCATGCAAGATCGCCTGTTCAAACATCCCAAGATCGAGGTTCTTTGGAATCATGAGGTGGATGAGGTGATTGGCACCGATGCGCCCCGTGGGGTCGAGGCGGTGAAAGCCCGCCATGTGGAGACAGGCGCGATCACCGAAGTGCCGTGCAAAGGGTTCTTCGTGGCCATCGGTCATGCGCCCGCCAGTGAGTTGATCAAGGATCAGCTCAAGCTGCATTCGGGTGGCTATGTCTGGGTGGAGCCTATGGCACGACCCGCACGTAGGTTGGTAGCGTTTTTGCGGCGGGAAGTTTGACCGATCACACCTATCGCCGGCGGTCACAAGTGCGGGCATGGGATGTATGGCGGCATTGGATGCGGAGCGGTGGTTGGCAGAACAGGCCGCAGGTGCCGCGCAAGCCGCTGAGTGAGCAAAGAACAGACAGGCGCCTAATCGCTGGTTTTGCAGCACCGCTATTTGCGTGGATGTAAATCGGCGGGTATTCGTGTTTCTTTTCTATAAATTTTGCGCCTGCTTGAATTTTACCACAAGGCGCTAAGGCGGCGCGAAACGGGAGGGCATCGCTGGTGTCGTTAATCCAGATTGCTGGTTTGACTTAAACGGAAAGTAAATTTGATGGCTGCCCCCTTTCACGCCCCGATCCCCGAGCTTTATGTCTCTTACGACTCCGCGCAGAAGCTCAAACTTGAGGCCGCGGAGTTGATCAGGATCTGACCCCGCGCGCCCAAATCTGCGATTTGGAATTGCTAATGAATGGCGGGTTTAACCCGCTGAAAAGGTTTTTTGGGGCAGGAGGATTATGACAGCGTGGTCGAAACCATGCGTCTGGCCGATGGCACGCGGCCGATGCCAATCACGGCCCGATATTTCCGAGGACTTCGCCGCCAAGGTCGAGACGGGCCAAGATATAGCACTGCGCGATCAGGAGGGTGATCCCCTTGCGATCCTGTCCATCTCTGACAAATGGGTGCCCAATAAGGCGCGCGAAGCAGCAAAGGTGTTTGGCGCGGATGATCCTGGCCCCATCCTGCATTGAGCTATCTGCACACCATGTGGCGGGCCCCGTTTATTTGGGTGGGGCGATCACGGGGATCCAACAGCCCGTGCATTACGATTTCCGCGCACGCCGTGACGCCCAACGAGCTGCGGGCTCTTCCGCAAGTGGGGTGGGGGAAGCGGATTTATTTTGCCTTCCAAACCCGCAACCCGCTGCACCGCGCGCATCAGGAATCGGCCTTCCGCGCCGCCAGGAGGCACAGGCAAACCTGTTGATCCATCCTGTGGTGGGCATGACCAAACCGGGCGATGTGGATCACTTTACCCGTGTGCGCTGCTACGAGGCGGTGCTTGATAAGTATCCTGCCGCGACCACAACCATGAGCTTGCTGAACCTTGCCATGCGCACTGGCTGGCGCATGAGGCGGTTTGGCATGGTTTGATCCGCGCCAATCACGGCTGCACCCATTTCATCGTGGGGCGCGACCATGCGGGGCCGGGCAAGAATTCAAACAGCGAAGATTTCATGGTCCCTGACGCGCAGGAGCTGTTCAGAAGCAGCACCAAGACGAAATCGGCCTTGAGATGGTGGATTTCAAGCACATGGTCTATGTGCGGGAAAGGCCCAGTATTTACCCGCCAACGAAGTGCCAGGGCGATACGGTTCTGGATATTTCGGGCTGGAACTGCGCCGCCGTCTGCGCGAGGGTTGGAAATTCCCGAATGGTTCAGCTTTCCCGAAGTTGTGCGCGAATTGCGCCGCACCTCTCCGCCGCGCAGCAATCAGGGCTTTACCGTGTTTTTCACGGGGCTTTCAGGTTCGGGCAAATCGACCATTGCGAATGCCTTGATGGTCAAGCTGATGGAAATGGGCGGTCGTCCTGTGACGCTGCTTGATGGCGATGTGGTGCGCAAGCATCTCTCCTCGGAATTGGGGTTCAGCAAGGAACACCGCGATATCAATATTCGCCGCATCGGCTATGTCGCCTCGGAGATCACAAAGAACGGCGGCATCGCCATTTGCGCCCCCATCGCGCCCTATACCGCGACCCGCCGCTCGGTGCGCGAGATGGTCGAAAGCTTCGGCGCTTTTGTCGAGGTTCATGTGGCCACCAGCCTTGAGGAATGCGAGCGCCGTGACCGCAAGGGGCTGTATAAACTGGCGCGTGAGGGCAAGATCAAAGAATTCACCGGGATTTCTGATCCATACGAGGCCCCAACCGCCGCAGAATTGGTGGTCGATACCGAAGGCACAGAGGTGGATTACTGCGCGCAGCAGGTGCTGTTGAAACTCGAAAGCATGGGGCTGATCGCGGCCTAAGGGTTATTGCGCGATAGCATTCTGCACTGGGTCATCCGAAGGATCGGGTTGGGATTCCGTCACATTGGGGGTTTCTGGGGCGGGGGGCAGATCATCTGCACTCGCCCCAATCAGTTGACCATTCTCCCAAAGACCTTCTGCCACTTGCCCTGTTGCATAGGTCAGGCGGCCTTGGCCGTGGCGTTTGCCGTTCTCAAACGCCCCCTCATATACATCGCCTGAGCGATAGGTGGCCGTGCCATTGCCCGTGATTTCACCCGCGCGCCATGCGCCCTCGTAAATGAACCCATCGGCCATGTCCAAGCGACCCTGGCCTTCACGCTGGCCGCCGTTGAATTGTCCGCGATAGGTGCTGCCATCAGGATAGGTGGTGATCCCTTCGCCTTCGCGCAATCCCGCACGCCAGCCGCCTTCATAACGATATCCATTGGGGGCAGTCATGACGCCTTGCCCCTCTTGGCGGCCTTCGAGGAACTGCCCCTCATAGCGCAAACCGCCGACATAGGTTGCAACGCCAAAGCCCTGCATCGCGCCCGTGACCCAATCCCCCTCATAGGTTGTCCCATCGGGATAGGTGATTTTGCCCGTCCCATGGGCAAGGTCGTTTTGGAAATCGCCCTCATAGATCACATCGTCAGGATAGGTCATCACCCCTGTGCCTTCGATGCGGCCTTCCACCCATTGACCTTCGTAGATCAGGCCCTGATGCCCAGTGAACCGTCCTTGTCCGTGGCGGCGGTCATTGAGGAATGCCCCCTCATACAAATCACCATTGGCATAGCGCACAACCGCCTGACCTTGTCTTGCGCCATTCACAAGGTCACCTTCATAGATGTCGCCATTGGGTTGGCTCAATCGGCCTTCGCCATTGATTTGATCATTTTCCCAAGCCCCTTCAAACACCATGCCGTCCGAGGTTTCCAAGCGTCCTTGACCGTGGCGCATATCGTTCAAGAATGCGCCCACATAGGTGGATCCATCGGGAAAGGTCAGACGCCCTTCGCCATGCTTTACGCCTTCGCGCCAATCCCCCTCATAGACATAGCCTTCCGCATTGGAGAGCCGACCTTTTCCATGCTGTTGCCCGTTTAAAAAGCTGCCTTCGTAGCTCATGCCATTGGCATAGATGGCACGCCCCTCGCCTGACATCATCCCATCCGCCCAAGCGCCAATATAGGTGGTCCCGTCAACGAATGTGATTGTGCCCTGACCATGCGGTTTCCCCGCAAGAAACGCGCCCTCATAGATGGACCCGTCTGGAAAACTTGCGCGGCCTTCGCCCATGATCTGTCCATCGACCCATTGGCCCGAATATTCATAGCCGTTGGGAAGGGTGTAGGTGCCCGTGCCATGTTGCAGCCCGTTACGAAATTCCCCGCGATAGATTGCGCCGTTATCATATTGCTGCACATCGCGGACGATCTCGCCTTGTTGCGCGACCATTGGGGCAGGGAGACCAAAGAGACAAAGTCCGACCACGCCAGCCCTGATCACCGTGGCTATTGTCGCACTGCGAAATGGACATAAAGGGCGTTTCATCTGGGTTGCGGATCCTGTTTTCTCTCTCGCGTCCTTTTGGAAACTATTGAAGCTGTGCCGCTCTCGCAACGTCTTTTGCGCCAAAGCGGGCAATCGCTTTGCGCAATTGCCTTGGCCTCTTGGCGTGATCTGCTAGAACCTGCCCAGAGAAGGCAAGAAAGGCATGGCTCGCAATGGCGTCTCGGTTTGGTTTGAGTATTGCGCAAATGAACCCCACAGTGGGGAATTTGGCTGGGAATATGCAAAAAGCGCTGCGCTTTTGGCAGGCGGGTCGTGACGCAGGTGCAGATCTTGTCGTGTTGCCTGAAATGGCACTCACGGGGTATCAATTGCAGGATCTGGTGACCCGCCCCGCCTTTCTGGATGCGGTTGAAGGGGTTCTGGCGGATTTGACCCAATCCATAACGGATGGTCCCGCACTAGGTATTGGCCTGCCGTTGCGTGCAGCAGGCGGTGGGGTCAACAATGCCTATGTTGTTTTGCAAGACGGGGCACAGATCGCGCGCGTCAACAAGCATCACCTTCCCAATGACAGCGTTTTTGATGAGAAACGCTATTTCGTGTCTGGCGCGCCCTCTGGCCCTGTGCGGGTCGGAGATTTGCGTCTGGGCATCCCGATTTGCGAAGATGCTTGGCACGAGGATGTGACCGAGACCATGGCGGAGGCGGGTGCGGAGGTTCTGTTGGTGCCAAACGGCTCCCCCTATCATCGTGGGAAGTTGGGCCTGCGCCAAAGTCACATGGTGGCCCGCGTCATCGAGACGGGATTGCCCCTTATATATCTCAATCTGGTCGGTGGCCAAGATGATCAGATTTTTGACGGGGCCAGCTTTGCGCTGAACCGCGGCGGTGCTCTTGCGGCGCAGATGCCCGCGTTTGAAGAGGGGATCAGCCATTTGACCCTACAGCAAGACGGGCAGGGTTGGCAGATCGACAAGGCAGTGCTTGCGGCGATGCCCGATGAGGTCGAGGCGGATTATCACGCGATGGTCTTGGGCCTGCGCGACTATATGGCCAAGGCGGGATTTGAGCGGGCGTTGCTTGGGCTTTCTGGTGGTGTTGACTCTGCGCTTGTTGCCGCGATTGCCGCCGATGCGATCGGTGCGGAAAATCTGCATTGCGTGATGATGCCCTCACGCTTCACCTCTGAGGCGTCTCTTGAGGATGCGCGCGCGGTCGCACAGATGCTTGGGGTCAAGTTGGACACAATCCCAATTGAGGGGCCAAAGGAAGCGGTAGAGGCCGCGCTTGCCCCCCTCTTTTCGGGATTGGCTGCTGATTTGACAGAGGAAAACATCCAATCTCGTCTGCGGGGGCTTTTGTTGATGGCCTTGTCGAACAAATTCGGTGAGATGCTGTTGACCACGGGAAACAAATCCGAAGTCGCGGTGGGCTACGCCACCATTTATGGCGATATGGCGGGCGGCTACAATCCGATCAAGGACCTGTATAAAACCCGCGTTTTTGCGACCTGTCATTGGCGCAATGCCAACCACCGCGCTTGGATGCTTGGCCCTGATGGGCCCGTAATGCCCTTGCGGGTCATCGAAAAACCCCCTTCAGCGGAGCTGCGAGAAGATCAGAAAGATCAGGACAGCCTGCCACCCTATGAGGTGTTGGACGCAATCCTTGAAGGGTTGATCGACAAGGAGCTGAGTGTGGCGGATTTATGCGCGCAGGGTTTTGACGCGGCCGTGGTCCAGCGTGTTGAGCAGTTGATTTACATTTCCGAGTATAAACGCTTCCAATCCGCCCCAGGTGCGCGTCTGACCGCACGGGCCTTTTGGCTGGATCGGCGCTATCCGATTGTCAACCGTTGGCGCGATCCCTCGGTAGGCTAGGGGCATGGATGCGCTGAAGATCACATTTCACGGCGGGCAGGTCTTGGGGACTGACGGGTTCGCTGTGCATCCGTTGAGCATCTCAGATGGCCTGATCCGCGCTGAACCGCAGTCGCGTGTCTTGGATGTGTCAGGCTATTTGATCCTGCCTGGCATCGTGGATTTCCATGGTGATGGGTTCGAGCGCCATGTGGCCCCGCGCCGCGGTGCGGTTGTCGATCCGCGTGATGGCTTGAGCGCGATTGAGGCGGAGCTGTCCGCCAATGGGATCACCACGGCCATGCTGGCACAATTCTACTCGTGGGAAGGCGGGATGCGGGGGCCAGAATTCGCGGCAAAAATGGCGGCCGCCGTGCAGGCGGCAATGGATATGATCTGTGATCTGCGGTTGCAACTGCGTCTGGAGGTTAATCTTTTGGATCATTACGCGCGGGTTCTGGCGCTGGTCACACGCCACTCTATTCCGTGCGTGGTTTTTAACGACCATCTGCCCCATGATGCTTTGGCGATTGGAAAACGGCCGCCACGCCTGACAGGGCAGGCGCTGAAATCTGGCCGCTCGCCCGAGGCGCATTTGGCGTTGTTGCAAAGCTTGCACGCCAATCAGCCGCAGTTGGGCGCAGCTTTGCGTGATCTGGCGGAGAAGTTGCGCGCGCAAGGTGTGATCCTCGGCAGCCATGACGACAGCACCGAGGCCGATCATCACGAAATGGCGGATCTGGGCGTCTGCCTTGCAGAATTCCCTGAAACTGAGGCGGCCGCACGGGCCGCGCGTGCCTGTGGCAACGGGGTTGTTATGGGTGCGCCAAATGTGCTGCGTGGCGGCTCTCATGCGGGCAAGGTGTCGGCGGCGGATTTGGTGGAGCAGGGCTTGGTCGATGCCTTGGCCTCCGATTATCATTATCCTGCGCTTTTGCGCGCGGCCCTCAAGCTGTGGCAGGCAGGTATGGCACCACAGGCGGCATGGGGTCTCATTTCTGCGGGTCCTGCCCGCTTGTTGGGCCTCACGGATCGTGGTGTTATTGGCATCGGAAAGCGCGCGGATCTGGTGTTTCTGGAGGCGCATGGTCACAAGGTTGCCGCCACCATCGCGCGCGGAAGAATTGCTTATCTCAGCGGGGATATTGCGGGGCGGATCTTGTCATGATGCGCCTTGCTATTGCTGCCTTTTTGACCCTGATCGCTTTTGCCGCAAATTCGGTGTTGAACCGCATGGCGGTTGCGGGCGGGCATATCAGCGTGGGTGATTTTGCCCTGTGGCGGGTTGCAGCGGGTGCTGTGGTGTTGCTGGGTCTCAGCCTGATTTTGCGGGGGCGCCAATTCGTCAGCATTGCGCGCACCAACCCGAAGATGCGCTTTGCAGGGGGCTTGTGCCTTGCCACTTATATGCTGGGCTTTTCTCTGGCTTATTTGAAATTGGACGCGGGCCTAGGCACATTGCTGCTTTTTGGTGCGGTGCAATTGACCATGTTCGCAGCCTCCCTTGCCTTGGGCGAGGGTTTATCTGCGCGCCGTCTCATCGGGGCAGGGGTGGCCCTTGCGGGGTTGCTGTGGTTGCTATTGCCCGCCGGCGATATCGTTTTGCCGCTAGATGCGGTGGCCGCTATTGCCATCGCAGGGATTGGTTGGGGGGGATATTCGCTTTTGGGGCGCAAAGCGCGTGATCCAATCCCTGAAACGGCGGTGAATTTCATCCTTGCCTGTGGGATATGCTGGATGGCCTTGGCGCTGTTCCCGCTGCCGCAAACATCGCCAACGGATGCAATGGGGCGCGGGCTTGCGATCCTGTCAGGTGCGGCCACTTCGGGGCTTGGTTATGCGTTGTGGTATACGATCTTGCCACATTTGGCGCGGCGCGGGCGGGGCTTGCGCAACTCAGCGTGCCACCCTTGGCGATCATGGGCGGGGTGGTGCTTTTGGATGAGGTTTTGACGCTGCAACTGGTCGCGGCCAGTTTGGTGGTGATCGGCGGCGTGGCCTATGGCCTCACAGGCCCGCGCAGAGGTTAGCGCAGGATTGGCTCCAGCGGGTCATAGAGCATGATATCCCCCTCCCATGCCGCGCGGATCAGACTGTCAGGCTTGACCCGCAGCGTGGCATATTCGCTGCGCGTCACCCAACGGCGTTCGGTCACCACCCCTTCGGGGTCACGCCAAGCGCCGTTTAGATCGCCCGAAACATGGCTGACGTGGAAATAGATATCCACCTGATGGAATGTGCCTGTTGGATCGTGGAATTCATTCACCAGACAGGGCTTACCAATGGCAACCACCAGCCCTGTTTCCTCGGAAAATTCGCGGGCGAGGTTCTCTGGCAAAGATTGCCCCGCTTCGACACCCCCGCCCGGTGCGCAGTAAAGCGCGCCCTCGCGTCCCTTGTAGGCATTGACCAAAAGTAGACGGTCTTCGATCACAAGCAAGCCGCGCACCGCCAAGCGCGGCTTGGCGCGCAGCGTGCCGAGGCTCATGAGCCTGCGCGCTCGTCAATGATATTGGGTGTAAGGTTCATCGCCAAAGCCAAAGCGCCAAAACGGGCTTCTGCAACCTCCCCAAACAAATCCCTTGCCGCATCGCTGAGGAGATGCAGGTTCAGCGTCTTGCGCCGCCAATTGGCATCGACAAAGCAATGATCAAGCGGCTTTTCCAAGGTCAGCATGGCACCGAACCGCATGGCGCGCCCCAGAATTTCGGCCTCGCGCGCTTGGGCTTCGGGCAGAAGTGTCAGCAGGTTGATGTCAAAATTTGTGGTGTCGCGGTTTGATTTGTAGCGGTGCAGCAGCGCCAGCCCCAGATACACACGTTCCCAATGGGCCAGTCCCCCCAGATTCGCGCGGGTCGCGTTGTCGAAACAGGTTTCCGCCCGATAGTCAGGATGTGCCCGCCACGAGACATCATGCAACAGGCAGGCCGCGCGGATCAGGCGCTTTTTTTCGGGTTTTGCTTTTGGGAACAACGGCTCAACGAAATGATAGAGTTTGCGCCCAAACCCTGGAATGCGCGCGGACATCGCCTCGGCATGGCGCGCGGCTTCGATGAGAGGATCGCGCTTGCGCAACTCCTCTGACATTTGTTCGTAGAGCAGACCCTCGCGGATGCCATAGCTTGATACGGCCACATCGCGTGGCTTGAGGTTGCGCAGCAATTCCTTCAACACAAGCGCTGCCAAGGGCACGAGTCGCAAACGCTCGATGCTGGTGCCCGTTTGCAGGCGTAAGGTTTCAATATCTGTCTTTGAAATATACTTGAGCGTTTCCAAAATCGCCTTTGGGGTCATGCGATATTCGTGCAGAACCTTCAGCGGATAGCCACGCCGTTCCATGTCAATGCGCGCGATGGCCCGCCATGAGCCGCCCACCAAAAACAGCCTTTGATGGGGGTCCGAAAATTCGGCTTTCAGTTCAGAAATGCGGGATTTGATATGGGCCTTGATCGCGCGCTTGCCGCCCTTGATCCCCATCAGTTTCAAGGGGCCGAGATCCATTGATCTGCGCCGCCCAATGACACCGCCCCCCTCAAGCGTGGCCAATTCCATGGAGGAGCCGCCGATATCGCAAATCAGCCCGTTTGCACCGGGCCATCCCAACAGCACACCTTGAGCGGAGAGGCGGGCCTCCTCCTCACCCGCGATGATGCGGATCGCGAGACCCGTTTGGTCCAACACGTCTTTGCGAAATGTGGCACCATCCTTGGCATCGCGCACCGCAGCCGTTGCGACCGTCAAAAGCGGTGATACGCCCATCCCCTTGCTCAACGCGGCAAAGCGGCGCAAGGCGCTGAGGGCGCGCAAACGTCCTTCGGGATTCAGGCGTCCCGTTTCCGCGAATCCTGCACCAAGCCCGCAGAGGATTTTTTCGTTGTAGAAATAGGCAGGGCTGCGCGCCGCGCCATCAAACACCACCATCCGCACAGAGTTGGAGCCAATATCAATAACCCCAACACGGGACAGGGAGCGCGCGTGATCCGCATCGAAAAGCGGCGCACCAAACGGACCCCATTCAGGGTGATCTTCGATCTGCAATTCGGATCTAACCGAGGGTGCCGCGATACTCATAAGCCCATTGTTTCCACAAAGCGTAGCGATGCGTCAATCGTCTGTGTGGGTCAGTTCTGGCACATCATTCGCCCCCGCTGAACCGCGACCAGACAGGGATGGGTTCTCCATGAAAAAGCGGTGGCAATTAAAGGGCTGATCAATCCCGCTCAATTCAGGTCGGATGTAGCTGCCATCTGGCTGCAAGACCCAGCTTTGCGCCACATCTGCCATATTGGCAGCCATCACTTGGCTGACGATTTGCGCCTTTACGGTTGGGTTCTTGCATTCAACCAAAGTTTCGACCCTGCGCCCCAAATTGCGCCCCATCCAATCGGCAGAGGAGATATAAACCCGTGCCTTTTTGGAGGGAAGTTCTGCGCCATTGCCAAAGCAGATGATCCGAGAATGTTCCAAAAACCGCCCCACAATGGATTTGACGCGGATATTCTCTGACAGCCCCTTGATATTGGGGCGCAGCCCACAAATGCCGCGCAAGACAAGATCAATACGCACCCCCGCCTGCGAGGCACGATAGAGCGCGTCAATCACGTCAGGGTCAATCAGGCTGTTCATTTTGACCCACATCACGGCGGGGCGGCCTGACTTTGCGTGGCTGATTTCGGCTTCAATGCCCTCCAAAATGCGGGATTTGAGATTAATGGGCGAAATGGCGAGGTTTTCTAACCCTTCGGGTTCAGCATAGCCGCCGACATAGTTAAACACTTTCACGGCATCGCGCCCCAAGGCATCGTCACAGGTGAAAAGGCTCAGATCGGTATATATCCGTGCAGTGATCGGGTGGTAGTTGCCCGTCCCGTAATGGGTATAGGTCACTAGCCTGTCACCCTCGCGCCGCACGACTGAGCTGATTTTGGCATGGGTTTTGTAATTGATGAACCCGTAGATCACGTGGGCCCCCGCGCGCTCCAACTTGCGCGATTGGCGGATATTGGCGGCCTCGTCAAAGCGGGCTTTCAATTCGACCAGAGCGGTGACAGATTTGCCATTCTCCGCCGCTTCGCAGAGCGCGGCTACAATCGGGCTTTCGTTCGAGGTGCGATAGAGTGTTTGTTTGATGGCCACGACATTGGGATCGCGCGCAGCCTGCGCCAAAAAGCGGATCACCATGTCAAAGGTTTCATAGGGATGATGCAGCAACATATCCTTCTGACGAATGGCCGCGAACATATCCCCTTCAAAGTCCTGCACCCGCTCGGGTACGCGTGGGGCGAATGCGGGCCACAGCAGGTCGGGGCGCTCGTCAATCACCAATTCCTTGAGGTTCACAAGGCCGATCATACCGCGCACCTCGACAATCTCGGTGTCATCTACCCCAAGATTTTCGATGATTTCGGCGCGCAAGTCGTCTGGCGCGCCTGTGCTGATTTGCAATCGGACCACTTCGCCACGGCGGCGGCGCTTGAGGGCGGTTTCAAACTCCCGCACCAGATCTTCTGCCTCTTCTTCCAATTCCAGATCGCTGTCGCGCAGCACGCGGAAACTGCATGACCCTGTCAGCTCATATCCTGGAAAAAGTTTGTTCAAATGCAGGATCAGCAAATCTTCCAAAGGAAGGAAACGCGCCTCACCTTCGGCGGCAGGCAGCGCGATGAAGCGGTCAATCTGCGCGGGGATCGGCAAGAGCGCGGACAGAACCCGGCCATCCTTGCTGCGGCGCATCTGGAGCGCCAAGGCAAACCCCTCATTGGGGATAAAGGGAAACGGATGCGCAGGGTCAATCGCCAAGGGCGACAGAATTGGAAAGACCTTTTGGATAAAGACCTTTTCCAGAAAATCCTTGTCCCGCGCCTTGAGGTTGGCGCGGGTGCAAACCGTGATGTGCTCGGCCTCTAAATCCTGTTTGAGTTTGCGCCAAACCTGTTGTTGATGGGTCATCAATTTGCGGGCATCGGCGTTGATCAGTTTCAGCTGTTCTGTTGGTGTGCGCCCATCATCGGAGGGTGTTGCGCTGCCCTCATGTGCCAATTCACGCAGCCCTGCCACACGCACGGTGTAGAATTCGTCCAGATTGCCCGCGGAAATAGACACAAACCGCACCCGCTCCAACAAGGGAACGCGCGGGTTTTCCGCCTCCTCCAACACCCGCCAATTGAAGGCAAGCCAACTCAGTTCGCGGTTGAAAAATCGTGAGGGACCCGAAATCTCGCGCTCGGTCAAGGTCACGGGTTCGGGCAAAGGGGCGGTGAGGAAATCTGTCATATTCGTCATGGTGCCTGTCTTTAACCTCCGACCGTCACAGTTCCGTGACACCCCCTAAGGGGGATGATGCTTCAATCCACATCGTTCAAAATGGCGCGCGCGTGCGAAAGGCTGGGTGATTTTCCCTCAGAAAGGGCTGATTTGTCCAATGCTATCACGAAAGCCATCGCCGCCGTGAAACTGCGCTCCATGCGTGGCAGGGCGTAATGTAGAACCGATGCAGGCAGGCTCAGTCCGCGATCTTGCGCCAGTTTCACCGTCACGGCCATCAGGGCCGCATCATCGGGTGCCTCGAGGCGCAACAGATCGCTTTGGCGTAAACGGCTGTCAAGATCGGGCAGGGATATCCCCCATGTTTCTGGCTTATCGCGCGCTGTCAGCAGCAGCGGCGCATGACGTGCGGCGGCGCTGTTGTGCAGGTGGAACAGCAGCTCCTCGCGCTTTGTGTCACCTGCAATCTCTTGGCAATCCTCGATGGCGATGGCAGGCGCTTCCATTAAGTTGGGAAGCTGTGCCTCGCTCAGGTCGCGTGCCGCGCAGATTGTGGCCTCTGCTTGCGCGCAAAACATATGGGCGAGATGGGTTTTGCCTGCACCCTCAGGTCCGATCAGGATCATCTTGGCCATAGGCCAATGCGGCCATGCGTCTATGCCCGTCACAGCCACGGCGTTGCAGGGAGATAGAAAGAAATCCTCGCGCCCCATGGCCGCGCGATAGGGCAGGTCAAATTGCATCTGCTCGGCCATGTTACTCGTCCTGCGGCGGCTCAAGCCCGCGATAGAGCAGGCTCGCCTGATATCGGGTGAGGGCAAAGCGCACCAAAACCCCAATCACTGCGGCAACGGGCACGGCCACCAAAAGCCCGACAAAGCCAAACACCGCCCCGAAGGCCGACAGGGCAAAGATCAGCCAGACTGGGTGCAATCCGACTGAAGACCCGACCAGCTTTGGGGTCAATACATTGCCCTCCAACATTTGGCCGACTTGGAAAATCACGGCGATGGCGATGATGCTCCACCAATCGCCCCAGAATTGAAACAAAGCGAGGCCGACCGAGAGAAGCCCACCAACCAGCGCGCCCACGTAGGGGATAAACGTCAAGAGGCCTGCGATTAGACCCACGACCAGACCAAATTGCAGGCCAACCACCATCAACGCAATGGCGTAAAACGTGCCCAAGATGAGGCAGACTGTGCCTTGCCCCCGCACGAATCCCGCCAAGGTGCGATCCACATCGCGCGCGATTTGACGGATCACGGGGCGATGGTCGCGGGGCAGCAATTCATCAATGCGGGCCACCATGCGATCCCAATCAAGCAGCATATAAAAGGCCACAACCGGCACCACCACCATGAAGACAATCGCGTTCACCACATTCATCGCGGAACTCAAGGCGGTGTTCAAAAATTCGCCGCCGCGCGCTTGGATGGTTTCGCCCACTGATAACAAGGATTGTCGCAACGGTGATCCGTCTTCCATCAGGGAGGGAAATTTATCAGTCAAAAACGCTTGTAAATCGCGAAAGATTTGTGGGGCGGCTTGGATCAGCGCGGTTGTCTGTGCCACGATCAAGGGCACGATGACGAAAATCGCGGCCACCACCACCAACAGGGCGATGAGCGAGATCACAGTGGTCGCTGCCGCACGGCTAAGGCCCCATTTCTCCAAGCGATCCGCCACGGGATCGAGGAAATAGGCAATAGCCCCGCCCACCACAAAGGGCAGGATCACATCGCCCAAGAACCACAGAAGCCCTAGAAAGACGGCAATGATGCCGCCCCAAATTGCCACTTGCTGTTTAATCGGCAATGCCATGTGCGCGCGCCTTTGAACCCGTTTCCCACTGCACATCTGCGGTATTGCCGCCTGTGGTTCAAGGGGTTTCGCCAAAAGCGCGCCGTAAATCTAGCCCCGTGCTGCGCGGATAAGGCGCAAAATATCCGCAGCTGCTGTAGGGATATTCGTGCCTGGCCCAAAGATCGCCTGAACACCTGCCGCTTTGAGGAAGTCGTAATCTTGCTGCGGGATCACGCCGCCGCAAATCACGATGATCTCCTCCGCGCCTTGCGCTTTGAGTGCTGCAATCAATTTTGGCGCAAGGGTCTTGTGGCCTGCTGCCTGACTGGAGATGCCCACAACGTGCACATCATTGTCGATGGCATCTTGGGCCGCCTCGTCAGGGGTTTGGAACAAGGGGCCGACATCCACATCAAAGCCGATATCGGCAAAGGCCGTGGCAATCACTTTGGCCCCACGATCATGGCCGTCTTGGCCCATTTTGACCACAAGCATTCGCGGACGGCGGCCTTCTTCTTCTGCGAAAGCCTCTACGTCTTTCTGGATTTGAGCAAAGCCTGCATCGCCCTCATAGGCCGCGCCATAGACACCCGCGAGGGTTTTGACCTCGGCGCGGTGACGCCCGAATGTTTTTTCCATCGCCATGCTGATTTCTCCTACGCTGGCCCGTGCGCGTGCCGCATCAACGGCCGCTTCCAGAAGGTTGCCGCCCTCTGTCGCGCGGCGCGTCAATTCGGCCAATGCCGCCTCGACCGCCGCCCCGTCACGGGTGGCGCGGATATGGTCAAGCCGCGCGATTTGTGAGGCGCGCACCTTGTCATTGTCGACCTCAAGAATATCGATCTGGTCTTCCTTGTCCTTGCGGTATTTGTTGACGCCAACGATGACCTCTTGGCCGCGATCAATCATCGCTTGGCGCTTGGCCGCGGATTCTTCGATACGCAGCTTAGGCAGGCCCGAGGCGACCGCCTTGGTCATGCCGCCCATTTCCTCGACCTCTTCGATCAGCCTCCATGCGGCTTCGGCCAGATCATGGGTGAGCTTTTCAACGTAATAGGATCCTGCCAAAGGATCGACCACATCGGTCACGCGGGTTTCCTCTTGCAAGACCAATTGCGTGTTGCGTGCGATGCGGGCAGAGAATTCGGTGGGTAGGGCAATCGCCTCATCAAGGGCGTTGGTGTGCAAGCTTTGCGTGCCCCCCAGCACGGCGGACATCGCCTCATATGCGGTGCGGATCACGTTGTTATAGGGGTCTTGCTCCTGCAAGGACACGCCTGATGTCTGGCAGTGGGTGCGCAGCATTTTCGAGCGGGGGTCTTTGGGTTCAAACTCGTCCATGATCCGCGACCACAGCAGGCGTGCGGCGCGTAGCTTGGCGATTTCCATGAAGAAATCCATACCAATGGCAAAGAAGAAGCTCAGACGGCCTGCGAATTTATCGACATTCATCCCGCGCGCAATCGCGGCGCGCACATATTCGCGGCCATCGGCCAGGGTATAGGCCAATTCCTGCACCAAATTCGCGCCTGCCTCTTGCATATGATAGCCAGAGATTGAGATCGAATTGAATTTCGGCATCTCGTTCGAGGTGTATTCGATGATATCGGCGACAATCCGCATCGAAGGCTCGGGCGGATAGATATAGGTGTTGCGCACCATGAATTCCTTGAGAATGTCGTTTTGGATTGTGCCAGACAGGGCCGCGCGCGACACACCTTGTTCTTCACCCGCCACGATGAAGAAGGCCAGCACCGGGATCACCGCGCCGTTCATGGTCATCGAAACAGACACTTGATCCAGTGGTATGCCATCGAACAGGATTTTCATATCCTCAACGCTGTCAATGGCCACGCCTGCCTTGCCCACATCGCCCTCCACACGGGGGTGGTCGCTGTCGTAGCCGCGATGCGTCGCCAGATCGAAGGCGACCGAGACACCCTGCTGCCCTGCGGCGAGGTTCTTGCGATAAAAGGCGTTGGATTCCTCCGCGGTGGAGAAGCCCGCATATTGGCGGATCGTCCAAGGGCGGCCCGCATACATTGTGGCCTTCACCCCACGGGTGAAGGGTGCAAATCCGGGCAAATTACCCATATGGGGCAGGCCTTGCAGGTCTTCCTCCGTGTAAAGCGGTTTGACCGAAATGCCTTCAAGCGTTTCCTTGGTCAAATTCTCAAGCGGCTTGTCGCGCAATTCTTTCGCGGCGAGGTTTTGCCAGTCTTTTTTGCTCACAGTCATATCGGTCTTCCTTTGTCTCACATCTGCGGCGCAAATCATTGTGACGTAAATGCAATTTGGCGCAGTTTATCGTAACTTAGGCCTTTGGTTTCGCTGTATCGGCCCTATATGTCAGTCATCAGCAGGAGGCGTGATGAATCGGCTTATTTCCATTGGGATCACTTTTTTTCTGGCACTTTGGCCTGTTTCGGCCAGTGCCGAAGATGTGGGCGATCTGACGATCTTGCGTGCCCAAGATGTGGTTTTGAAGGATTATCTTTGGATCTCGCGACCTTTGATCGTTTTTGCCGAGACCGAGGCGGATCCCCGTTTTGTCGAGCAGATTGCCCGTCTTGCTGCGCGGCCTGAGCCTTTGCTGGCGCGCGATGTCGTGGTCATTATCGACACAGATCCCGTCAACGAAAGCGACATTCGCCGAGCCTTGCGTCCGCGCGGCTTTGCCGTTGTGATTTTGCAAAAAGATGGCCGCGTTGGCCTGCGCCGCCCCAGCCCGCGCGATGTGCGCGAACTGACCCGCGCGATTGACAATTTCTCCCTGCGCGAGGACGAATTGCGCAACCGCTGAGGGGGCGGCGGACAGGGTCATCTTACTCGAACTCCATGATGACATCGTCCACGGCAAGGCTATCGCCCGCAGCGGCATTGATCTTGGACACGATGCCTTTGCGCTCGGCCCGTAGGATATTTTCCATCTTCATGGCCTCAACCGTGCAAAGGGCCTGACCTTCTTGCACTTCTTGTCCCTCTTCCACGCTCAGTTTCACCATCAATCCGGGCATCGGGCAAAGGAGCAGCCGCGATGTGTCTGGCGGCAGCTTTTCGGGCATCAGGCGGGCCAATTCGGCCTGACGCGGGCTGCGGATGAACAATTTGAAATCCGCGCCGCGCGTGCGGACACGGAACCCTTGGGGGATTTTGGCCACTTTGATCGTAAGCGGGCTGCCATCCACGATGAGCTTTGCAAGCATGGTTCCCGGACGCCAATCGGAGGTCACGCGCATCTCTTGCCCGTCCGCGAAGCGAATTGTGGCCCCGTCATGATCAGCAGTGACGACCACGGGCCACTCTGTCTCGCCCATACGGGCCACCCAGTGATTGCCCACGACACGTTCGTGATTGTCCATCCGACCTGAGACACGGGTGCGGCGAATTTCGCTGACACGATACATCGCGGTTGCGGCTGCCACGACACGGCGCATCTGGTCTTCGGGTAGGCTGACGCCTTCGAAGCCCTCGGGATATTCCTCGGCAATGAAGGCCGTGGTCATATCGCCTGAGACGAATTTGGTGTGATCCATCACAGCCGATAGGAAGGGTAGGTTATGTCCGATCCCTTCCAGTTCAAACCCATCCAGCGCATGGCGCATGGCCTCGATGGAGCCTACCCGCGTGGGGGCCCATGTGCACAGCTTGGCGATCATTGGGTCGTAATACATACTGATCTCGCCGCCCTCATAGACGCCGGTATCGTTGCGGGTGGCGGTCTCGCCTTTTGGGGCCTCCCCTTGCCATTTGCCTCTGTCGCACAGCGGGCCTGCGGCAACTTCGGCGGGCGGGCGATAGCGGGTCAGACGACCAATGGAGGGCAAGAAGTTGCGATAAGGGTCTTCGGCATAAAGCCGGCTTTCCATCGCCCAGCCGGTCAGCGTGATATCCGTCTGCGCAAAGGGCAGCTTTTCGCCCGCAGCCACGCGGATCATCTGCTCCACCAGATCAATACCGGTGATCAACTCGGTCACGGGATGCTCCACTTGCAAGCGCGTGTTCATCTCAAGGAAGTAGAAATTTCGATTGCCATCGACAATGAATTCCACCGTGCCTGCGCTGGTGTAATCCACCGATTGTGCCAAGGCCACGGCCTGTTCGCCCATGGATTTGCGGGTGGCTTCATCGAGGAAGGGCGAGGGGGCCTCTTCGATAACCTTTTGGTTGCGGCGTTGGATCGAGCATTCACGCTCGCCGAGGTAAACGCAGTTCCCATGGCCATCGGCCAAAACCTGAATTTCGATATGGCGCGGCTGGGTTACGAACTTCTCGATAAAGATACGGTCATCACCAAAGGAATTGGCCGCCTCGTTTTTGGAGGATTGAAACCCTTCGCGGGCTTCCTCGTCATTCCATGCAATACGCATCCCCTTGCCGCCGCCCCCTGCGGAGGCTTTGATCATCACGGGATAGCCGATCTCATTGCTGATTTTGACCGCTTCATCTGCATCTTCGATCAGGCCCATATAGCCTGGAACAGTCGACACGCCTGCCTCTTGGGCCAGTTTCTTTGAGGTGATCTTATCTCCCATCGCCTGGATTGCGCCAGCAGGTGGTCCGATAAAGGCAACGCCAGCGGCCTCCAGGGCTTGGGCGAATTTCTTGTTTTCGGACAGGAACCCATAGCCCGGATGCACCGCTTCGGCACCTGTGGCCTTAATCGCGGCCATCACCTTGTCGATGACGATATAGCTTTCATTGGCGGGGGCGGGGCCGATATGCACCGCCTCATCCGCCATTTGCACATGAAGGGCATTGCGATCCGCATCCGAATAAATCGCGACAGTGGCGATCCCCATCTTGCGCGCCGTTTTGATGACCCGACAGGCAATTTCACCACGGTTGGCGATTAGAATTTTCTTGAACATGGTGTCACGTCCCTCTTCCTCTTGGGCCTCACTCAGGCCGTCTGTCTCACAACAAAAAACCGCGCACAGGAGGCATTCCCATACGCGGTCTTTTGAAATTTCAAATTTTGTGCGGCGTTAGCGGCGGCAAATTCCCACGTCGTCACACAGCGCGCCACCCGCGGCCCCCACAATCGCGCCTGTGGCAATATTGCCGTCAGGAATGACGGCCGTGGCCGCCTGCCGCGCCCACGCCTGCGCGCTCGATGTCTGATGACACGCAGCCCGAGAGCGCCGTGCCGATGATGGCCAAGCTGACAAGCTGAAATAATTTCCATTTTGGATCTCCTGTCCGATGTCTGCCTCTGTCTTCCAAATATACATGGAATTTAAGGGAGTTAGCCTAGAGGTCGTGCGCAAAGGCGCACCGACCGTATCGAAGGGGAAACTTGGAAACATGGGAAGGCCGAATGGCCTCCCGTGCAGCGCAAAGATAGGAGGTATTTTGCTGCACAACCAAGATATGGGTCGCTTTAGAGCGCGCATCAAGCGATGGATGTGACGCACTGTGGCCATCGGCGGCTCTCTTTGCTCAGGGGGTATGATGTGGGCGATTCATGCCGATTGCCCCTCCCAAATACCTGATCCGTCAAAGCCTCGGGAAAGGCCGCTTGCGTGGGACATCAATTTGCAGCAGCATCGCTTTCGGGGTCAAACGGGTCTTCGGCGGCGATCACTTCGCGCCCGAATAACCAAGAAGAGGCGCCGCATCCAGATTGGCCCCGCTCAAGGGCATCGCCAAAATAGAGCCAAAGCGCCTCCCAAAGGCCGCATCTGCACGCCTGTCTGCGGCTTTGCGATCGGCAAAGCGTGGCCCGCGGGTGTGGCCTCGCTTCTCGGCCGGATGGTGAAATGATAATCTGACCCAGGCAAACGGGATGGAAACCGCGATGTTTGATCATGGCTGCGCCTCCATCGGGCGCAGCCTATCATAACAGAGGCCAGATTTGCGCGGCTTATCTGTTGTTGCTGTAAACAATGGGCAGGATCGCGCAGGTTCAAATAAAGATAACTTCGTCTTGAACAGGGGCGGGCAGCCCAAGACTTGCAAACCCAACTGCAACCAGAATGATTTTGATGCTCACTGACATCTTGCTCTCCTCAACTTTGTTATGGCCCCTCCCCCGGAGGATAGCACAGCACTTCCCGGCGCGTCACCGCAGCTTGGTCGCATCTACGCAGCGAGAAGAAATTCCCATATCCTAATTAAACACGATTTTCATGTCCGTTTGAGGCGGTGTTCTGGTTGGGATCACAGCGGGATGTTATCGTGTTTTTTCCAAGAGGCATACTGCGCTTCTTGCGGCGCAGCATGGCAAGGGCTTTGCAGACCCGTTTCCGGGTGGATTGTGGCTGGATCACTTCGTCAATAAAGCCACGTTCGGCCGCGACAAAAGGATTGGCAAAGCGGTCTTCGTAACTCCTTGGTGCGCTGAGCGATTTTATCGACATCGCCCAGTTCGGAGCGATACAGATTTCGGTCGCACCTTTGCCCCCATCACCGCCTACTTCGGAGGTTGGCCTGCGTAATTCACATCCGGCGCAGGTGCTGGAGGCCATAACATAAGCGCCCCCATAGGCCTTTCGGGTGATGACGGTCACCTTTGGCAATCGCCTCGCCAGGCAAAAAGAGCAACTTCGCACCGTTTGATGACACCGTCAGCTTGCGCCCTGGTTGCCAGCAAAAAGCCAGGAACATCAACCAAGGTCAGGATCGGAATCTCGGAAGCAGTCGCAAAACGCACGAAGCGCGCAGCTTTTGCGGCTGGAGTCGATATCATAACGCCTGCCAGAACCATGGGCTGATTGGCAACCACCCCACTTGGTTTGACGACGAGGCCGAAGCCTGTGATGATGTTCTTGGCGAAGTTTTCCTGAATTTCGAGAAGTCGCCCTCATCCGCGACCCTTCTCGATCAATTCTTTCATATCGTAAGGCGTGTTGGGATTGTCTGGGGGACAAGCGTATCGGGAGGCTGGTCTCAATCCGATTTGGCGTGTCGTAGAAGGGGGCGAACGGGGCGGCTTCTCGCGGTTCGACAGTGGAAGGGAAATCAATCAAGCGGCGCACTTCGGAAATCGCCTGAACGTCATCTTCAAAGGCGGCATCAGCAACAGAGCTTTTCTTGGTATGGGTGGAGGCCCCGCATTCCTCGGCAGTGACGACCTCATTGGTCACGGTTTTCTAACGTCTGGGCCTGTGACAAACATATAAAGAGCTGTCTTTGACCATAAAGATAAAATCGGTCATCGCGGGGCTGTAGACCGCACCCCCTGCGCATGGCTACATGATCAAGCTGATCTGTGGAATAACGCCCGAGCCTCGATATTGCGCTGGAAAATCTCGCCATAGGCGGCCAGGAGGCGACCCCTGGATGCGCGCACCGCCCGAGTCCGTTTCATACCGATGACAGGCGCGCCATTCTCCATCGCCATATCCATGATCTTGCAGATTTTCTGAGCGTGGGTTTCTGACACGGAACCGCCAAGCACGGTAAAGTCTTGGCTGAACACATAAACCAAGCGGCCATTGACCGTGCCCCATCCGGTGATCACGCCATCCCCGCTTGGCTTACTGTCGGCCATGCCGAAATCGGTGCAGCGGTGGGTGATGAACATATCATATTCTTCGAAAGACCCCTCATCGAGCAGCAATTCGATCCGCTCACGCGCGGTCAGCTTGCCTTTGCTGTGCTGGGCATCAATTCGCTTCTCTCCGCCACCCAAGCGTGCCTCCGCACGGCGATCCTCAAGCTGTTGCAAAATATCCTTCATCGGGGCGATCCTCCTCCTGCCGTTTGGATTGTCGCGCGGGGCGCGGACATTTTTGGACGGCGTCATAATTTCGTGACAGTTTATGGAAGGTCGCAGCGTCTTGCGAGTCCAATCTGGTTAATTTGCAAATTACTTCGCTTTGCTAGTATTATTTTTGCAAATCAGCAAATTTTAGGGCTTTGCAATGGGGTTCAAATTACGAACTAGACAGTTCAGTCAAACGGGCATAGCCATAGGTCATGCAGGACGTTTCTTCGCAGCGGTTTCTGGATCGCCGCACAGCCCCATCCATTTTCACCTTGATCGTGCTTACTGGCTTGGGCGCGTTATCGATGAATATCTTTCTGCCCTCTTTGCCGCAGATGGCAGAGTATTTCGAGGCAGAATATGCCGTGGTGCAGTTGGCCGTGGCGCTATATCTGGGCGTGAACGCGGCGCTTCAATTGCTGGTCGGGCCGCTTTCAGATCGATATGGGCGCAGGCCCGTGATGCTGGCAGGCGTGGCAATATACAGTGTTGCGACCTTGGGGTGCCTTTGGGCACCTGATGTTGTCACCTTCCTTATCTTTCGCATGATCCAAGCCAGTGTTGTGGTGGGCTTGGTTTTGGGGCGCGCGGTGGTGCGTGATTTATATCCCCGCGACCAAGCGGCCTCGATGATTGGTTATGTCACAATGGGAATGGCCATTGTGCCGATGGTCGGCCCTGTCATTGGTGGTGCATTGGGGCAGGCCTTTGGGTGGAAGGCCAATTTCTGGCTGCTTTTTGTGGCGGGGGTCGTGATCCTCTGGCTGGCATGGGCGGACCAAGGCGAGACCGCGCGCAAAGGGCAGGGGCGATTGCGGGATCAATTTGCGCAATATCCAATCTTGCTGCTGTCGCGCCGTTTTTGGGGCTATGGCCTGTCGAGCACATTTGCCTCAGGCGCATTTTTTGCCTATCTGGGCGGCGCGCCTTTGGTGGGCGCACGCGTCTTTGGTTTGGAGCCTGCGCTGTTGGGTTTGTTTTTTGGGGCGCCCGCTTTGGGGTATTTCTTCGGCAATTTCATCTCAGGCCGCTATTCGGTGCGCGTAGGGATAGATCGAATGATCCTATGGGGAGCGTTCATCACCTTTGCAGGTCTGTGCTTAGGATTGGGCTTGTTCGTTTTGGGATTCAAAACGGCGGCGGTGTTTTTCGGCTCAATGACCTTTGTGGGTCTGGGCAATGGGATGGTCCTTCCCAATGCGACCTCGGGCATGATGTCGATCCGCCCCGATTTGGCGGGAACGGCATCGGGGCTTGGTGGGTCTATCATGCTGGCGGGTGGGGCTAGTTTGTCTGCGCTTTCTGGCGTGCTCTTGTCCAAAGCAGATCAGGCCTATCCGTTGATTTACATCATGATCCTCTGCGCGGCAACCGCGTGGATTGCGGCCTTCTACACGGCACGGCGCAATGATGCCTTGCAGATGCGATAGATGCCCCCCTCGGGGCTTGTGGCGCGTGGCCCCCTTCGTTAACAACGGCCATATAAACGGACAAAGGGTGAAGGATTGGGTTTGATGCGAATTTTGATCACCAATGATGACGGCATCAACGCACCTGGACTGGCCAGCCTTGCTAAAATCGCCCATCAGCTTGCAGGTCCGCAGGGCGAGGTTTGGACGGTCGCGCCTGCCTTTGAACAATCAGGTGTGGCGCATTGCATCTCTTATGTGCATCCAACTATGATTGCCGAGCTTGGGCCAAAAAAATTCGCGGCCGAGGGCACGCCTGCGGATTGCATTTTGGCGGGGCTTTACGATGTGCTTCAAGATAGCCCGCCAGATTTGGTTCTGTCTGGGGTCAATCGCGGCAATAACTCCGCCGAGAATGTGCTTTACTCTGGCACCATTGGCGGTGCGATGGAGGCGGCTTTGCAGGGTCTGCCCGCGATTGCCTTGTCACAATATTTTGGTCCCCGAAACGCGCATCTCGACAATCCCTTTGAGGCCGCTGAGATGCATGGCGCGGAATTATTGCGCGCGCTTTTGGAGCAGGCGCATTGGGATCAGAACGATTACCGTTTGTTCTATAATGTTAACTTCCCGCCCGTTGCCGCAGCTGATGTCAAAGGCCGCCGTGTCGTGGCACAAGGGTTTCGCCGCGAGACAAGTTTCAAGGTCGAAGCGATGATCGCCCCCAATCAGCGGCGCTTCTTATGGATCAAGGGTGGTGCGCAAGATGTGCCCACCCAAGCTGGCACGGATGCCCATGCCAATTTGGAAGGCTATATTTCGATCACGCCGATGCGTGCGGATTTGACCGCGCATGATGCTTTGGCGGACCTCAAAGCCCGTCTTGAATGAGCCTGCCTTGATGCGTGACATTGCCGAGCGAAAAATGCAGTTTCTGTATACCTTGCGTTCCAAGGGGATCAGCAATGCGCGCGTTCTGGCAGCCATGGAGAAAGTGGATCGCGGGGCCTTTGTGCGTGGCCATTTCGCGGATCGTGCCTATGAAGATATGCCCTTGCCGATTGCCTCAGGTCAAACCATCTCGCAGCCTTCGGTGGTTGGGTTGATGACGCAAGCCCTCGAGGTGAGCGAGCGTGATAAGGTCTTGGAGATCGGCACCGGGTCGGGGTATCAGGCGGCCATCCTCTCGCATTTGGCGCGTAGGGTGTATACGATTGATCGCCACCGCAATCTGACCCGAGCGGCGCAAGAGGTGATCACGGCGCTGGGTCTGCCGAATGTCATCGTTGTAACAGGGGATGGTTGTTTTGGGATGGCCGAGCAAGCGCCGTTTGACCGTATCCTTGTCACTGCCGCTGCCGAAGACCCGCCAACGCCGCTTTTGGCCCAGTTGAAAATCGGTGGGGTCATGGTTTTGCCTGTTGGGCAGTCGGATCAGGTGCAAAGCTTGATCAAAGTGCGGCGCCTTGATGATGGGTTCGACTATGAAGAGCTGATGCCCGTGCGCTTTGTGCCTTTGGTTGAAGGCATGGCTGAAGGGTGATTGGTGCAAAAAGACCAGGCGCAATGTGGTGTAATGGGGCACAAAGGCTAGAAACGACCTGAGAGTTTGGTATATAGTCCCGTGAAACAACGCGTGTCGGAGCAACCGATGCCCCCTCTGGTGGCATGACCAGAAGCTGAAAGAGCAGATGATGAAACGCAAATCCCCTCTGGCGTGTGCAGCGCCGATGTCACGCTTGATGGTGCTTGGGTTGAGTGCGACCTTGCTTGCGGGCTGTGTTGGCGCGGTCAGTGACTTGGATTTCGATTTTCGCGGAAATGCGATTTCCAACACCGATGTAAGCGCCACAGCGCCCCGCCCAGAGCCTGACGCACAGGGCCTGATCACCTATCCCAATTATCAGCTGGCCGTGGCGCGTTCGGGCGATACGGTGCGCAGTGTGGCAACACGGCTTGGGATTGATGCGGAGGGATTGGCGCGGTTCAATGGGCGCAGCGCAGACGATGCCTTGCGCCGTGATGAGATTTTGGCCCTGCCGCGTGATGCGCGTGTGAGCAGTGGCACGGGCGCGCGCGATATCACCCAAATCGCGACATCCGCGATTGACGCCGCCGAGACACGCAACCCTCAAACGCCTGTCGTCCAGTCGGGTGATGAGCCTGTCCGCCATCGCGTGACCCGTGGGGAAACCGCCTATTCGGTTGCGCGCCTCTATAATGTGTCGGTGCGTGCGCTGGCAGATTGGAATGGGCTTGGCCCAGATTTGGAAGTGCGCGAAGGTCAGTATTTAATCATCCCGCTCGCGTTGGAGACAGCCACAGGCAATCGTGCGGATGGGGCGGTGCCCGGGGCCTCAACCCCGCCTGCGCCACCATCGGCCAGCCAAGCTTTGCCTGCCCCGATTGCAAGTGAAACCTTGCCTGCGCAACAAAGCGCCAGTGCGCAACCCGCGACAACCGCGCCAGCGCCACGTCCTGCCCCAACATCGGCCCCAACATCGGCTCCAACAGCCGCACCTACAGCTGCTGCTGATGCAGGTGGTGCGCTGTTGCGGCCTGTGCAAGGCAATATCTTGCGTGCCTTTTCCGCTGGAAACGAGGGTGTTGATATCGCGGCAGCGGTCGGCACGCCCGTGCGGGCCGCAGAAAGCGGCGAAGTGGCGGCCATCACCCAAGACACGGATCAAGTGCCGATTTTGGTGTTGCGCCATGCGGATGGTTTGTTGACGGTTTACGCAAACATCCGTGGCATCACCGTGGCACGCGGGGATCGGGTGACGCGCGGACAGACCATCGCAGAAGTAGGTCCAGGCACACCGTCTTTCTTACATTTTGAAGTGCGGCGCGGCTTCGAAGCCATCGACCCGATGCCGTTCTTCAACTAAGCCACGCTGGGACGGGAAGCAGGTTACGTCATGCATTGGATTTATCTCACCATTGCGATTCTGGCCGAAGTGGCGGGCACAAGCGCGCTCAAGGCCTCGGACGGATTCACGCGGGTTGTGCCATCCGTGGTGGTTGTGATCAGTTACAGTTTGGCCTTTGTCATGCTTGCACAGGCCTTGCGCGTTTTTGATTTGGCCGTGGCCTATGCGATTTGGTCAGGCGCGGGTATCGCCGCGATTGCACTGGTCGGGTTTTGGTTCTATGGGCAAAAACTTGACCTTGCAGGGACCATCGGGATTGGCATGATCATCGGCGGGATTGTTGTTGTGCAGCTCTTCTCGAGCAGCGCGCATTAGCGTCTAGGCCACAGCCCCCCTTGCCGCATCGCAGATGATGGCCTAAGCGGTTTGGGTGAAATTTCTGCGCCATTCCATTGTGGTGCTGCCTTATCATCCAAGAGGATCGCTATGCGCCTGACCCGCTATTTCCTGCCTGTTCTCAAAGAAACGCCTTCTGAGGCGCAGATTGCAAGCCACCGTTTGATGCTGCGTGCAGGCATGATCAAACAGGCCAGCGCGGGCATCTACAGCTGGCTGCCTTTGGGCTATAAGGTGCTGAAGCGGATCGAGGCCATCGTACACGAGGAGCAGGTGCGCGCAGGCCATATCCCAATGCTGATGCCCACCTTGCAATCAGCGGACCTCTGGCGTGAAAGTGGGCGTTATGATGATTACGGCCAAGAGATGCTGCGCATCACCGATCGTCACGGCCGTGATATGCTTTATGGCCCGACCAATGAGGAACTGATCACCGATATTTTCCGCGCCCATGTCGGAAGCTACAAGGATTTACCGCTGACGCTCTATCATATCCAATGGAAATTCCGCGATGAAATTCGCCCGCGATTTGGTGTGATGCGGGGCCGCGAATTCTTGATGAAGGATGGGTATAATTTCGACCTGACGAAGGAAGATGCGCTGCACGCCTATAATCGCCATCTGGTCAGCTATTTGCGCAGCTATGAACGCATGGGTCTGCAAGCCATTCCAATGCGCGCCGATGGTGGTCCGATTGGCGGCGATTATACCCATGAATTTCTTGTGCTGGCCGAGACAGGCGAGTCAGAGGTGTTCTATGACAGCGAGATCACCGATCTGCGCTTTGGCGATCGGCAGATTGATTACGACAATGTCGAGCAGTGCCAAGGCGTGTTGGAAGAATTCACCAGCCGCTATGCGCGCACCGATGAAACCCATGATGCCGAGATTTTCGCGCAGGTGCCCGAAGCACGTCAGCGCGTGGCGCGCGGGATTGAGGTGGGCCAGATCTTCTATTTTGGCACAAAATATTCAGAGGCGATGGGGGCGGTGGTGTCAGATCGCGATGGCAATCGCGTGCCCGTTCATATGGGCAGCCACGGGATTGGCGTGAGCCGTCTTTTGGGCGCCATTATCGAGGCCAATCATGATGAAAATGGCATCATCTGGCCTGAGGGTGTGACCCCGTTCCATTGCGGGATTGTCAACCTCAAGCAGGGTGATGAGGCCGCAGATACCGCTTGTGACGAGATTTACAATGCCCTTAACGCCAAGGGTCTGGAGCCGCTTTATGATGATCGCGCCGAGCGGGCAGGGGGCAAATTTGCCACTATGGATTTGATTGGCCTGCCATGGCGCATCACGGTCGGCCCGCGTGGCCTTGCCAATGGCGTGGTTGAGCTCACTTCGCGGCGCACGGGTGAAAGCGTTGAGATGAAGCCAGAAGACGCCATTGCGCGCTTGGTCGAGATTTACGCCCCGCATTTCGGGCATATCCACAGCTGAGGAATGTGACCATGTCCGCACCTGCCAAACACGGGCTAGAGATTGATTGGGCAACCGTCCCTGCACCTGTGGATGATGGGGCGGCGGATCATTTGCGCGGTATGCGCCTGCCTGATGTGGCCTTGCCTGCCACGGATGGGACAACGGTCTCTTTGGCTACGCTTCAAGGATTGAGCGTCATCTTTGCCTATCCGCGCACTGGGCGGCCCAATGTCGCCTTGCCCGATGGGTGGAACGATATCCCTGGCGCGCGTGGCTGCACGCCACAATCCTGTGCCTTCCGTGATCTCTATGCGGATTTGCGCGCCCTTGGTGTCGAGCATCTCTTTGGTCTTTCCACCCAAGACAGCGCCTATCAGGCGGAGGCTGTGGCGCGCCTGCATCTGCCCTATGCGATGTTATCCGATCAGCGGCTTGGGTTACGCGATGCGCTGCGCCTGCCAAGTTTCGAGGTTGCGGGCGAGGTTCTCTTGAAACGCCTGACGCTGATGTGTCGGGACGGGGTGATCCAAGATGTGATCTATCCAGTCTTTCCTCCTGACGAAAACGCGAGCCAAGTTGTAGAGCGCCTCAAGAAGGCTTAAATCAGGGCATGAAAGTCCTGCGAAGGAGTGGTCATGACCACCGGCGCCACCGTCAACCCAACACCACGCGCACCGCGCCCCTTTGCACGGTTCGAGTTTCTCATTGCCTTGCGCTACTTGCGCGCCCGCCGTGCGGAGGGCGGGGTCTCTGCGATGACATGGATCAGCTTCCTTGGCATCGCTTTGGCTGTTGCGGCGCTGATTGCGACCCTCTCGGTTCGGGCGGGGTTTCGCTATGAATTTGTTGGCACGATTCTGGGCGCAAACCCGCATATCTCGGTCTATGGCGCCCCAAATTACAGCGCGACCGGGTCCATGAACCGGGAGATTTCGGATTACACCGACATTGCTGCTGCGATTTCACCGCTCGATGGTGTGGCGCACGTTGCCCCCGTGGTCACAGGGCAGGTGATGGCCGCTGCCTTTGGGCGCAATGCGGGTGTGGAAGTGGTGGGGATCACAGGCGCAGATTTGCGCAGCCTTCCCCTTGTGGCGGAGCCTGAACGCGCTTGGGGCGATTTGGCGCAATTTGACCAAGGTGTGGCCATAGGCTCTGGCGTGGCGCGGGAATTGGGAGTTGTGGTGGGGGATCAAATCCGCCTGATTTCGCCTGATGGTGCACGCACGGCATTTGGCACAAGCCCGCGCATCGTCAGCGCGGACGTGGTCTATATTTTCCAAGTGGGTCGCTTCGATATCGATCGTGTGCGGGTTTATATGCCGCTTGATCAGGCGCAGCCCTATTTCAACCGCGATGGTCAAGTTGACCGCATCGATGTGATGCTCAATGATCCAGAACGCGCAAACGCCATGGTTGGGCGCGTGCTTGAGGCCGCAGGGCCACTGGCCACCGCCTGGACATGGGAGGACAGTTCAGGCGCGTTTTTGCAGGCCTTGCAGATGGAAGACAATGTGATGTTCATCATCCTGTCTATTCTTGTGATGATTGCCACGCTCAACATCGTTTCGGGCCTGATTATGTTGGTCAAAAACAAGGGCCGTGATATTGGCATTTTACGCACGGTTGGCCTGACGCAAGGGGCGATTTTGCGGGTGTTTTTCATTTGTGGGGCTTCGGTGGGTGTGGCAGGCACGCTGTTTGGCGTGGCGCTTGGTTCCGCCTTCGCGATCTATATCGACCCGATCTTTTCCGCTGTGAATTGGCTGGCAGGCGGTGGGGTATGGGATCCGTCCGTGCGGTATCTGTCACAATTGCCCGCGCGTCTTGAAATGGGCGATATCATCTCTGCCATGTCGCTGTCGCTTGGCCTCTCATTTCTGGTGACGATTTTCCCTGCCCGCCGTGCGGCGCGGATGAACCCTGTGGAGGCGCTGCGCTATGAGTGATCAGCCCGTTCTGCGCCTTGAGGGGGTGGAGAAATCCTACAACCTTGGCCGCCCCAATGAGACCCGCGTGTTGCAAGGCGTTGATTTGCGGATTCATGCGGGCGAGATTGTTGGTCTGATTGCGCCCTCAGGCGCGGGCAAATCCACGCTTTTGCATATTGCAGGCCTGCTGGATACGCCCGATGCAGGGCAACTTGACCTCTGCGGTCAGGCAATGGCGCGGGCCACGGATGCGGTGCGCAGTGCGGCGCGTGGCCGCGATTTGGGGTTTGTGTATCAGTTCCACCATTTGCTGCCAGAATTCAGCGCCACCGAAAATATCGTTCTGCCGCAATTGGCCCTTGGCCATAGCCAAACTGTGGCGCAGACCCGTGCGAAGATGCTGTTGGACCATGTGGGGCTATCGGCGCGCGTCCATCATCGTCCCGCGCAACTGTCAGGCGGGGAACAGCAACGTGTTGCCATTTGCCGTGCCTTGGCCAATGCGCCACGGATGCTGTTGGCTGATGAGCCTACCGGCAATCTTGATCCTGATACGGCGGATATGGTGTTTGATATGCTGCTTGGTCTGGTGCGCGCATCGGGGATGGCCGCATTGGTCGCCACTCATAACCACGCACTGGCCGCGCGGATGGATCGGGTGGTGGTCTTGTCGCAGGGACAGATTGTGCCGCATATGGGCTAGGCACGCTGGCTAAGAAAACAGCTTTGCCAAAAACCTGTCGATAGTCTGCAAGGCTTGAGCGCGCATCGGATCTCTTTCCATCAGGATCTCATGCGCCGCCCCTTTGATTTCCACTATCTCAGCCCCAGGCCATTTGGCCAAATTTGAAGTGATTTGCGCGCGTGAGACGATCCGCTCATCCGTCCCAACGAAGGCCAGAACGGGAATGTTTTGTGGGGCCTTTAGCCGTGCGAGTGCGCGACATTCGCGCAAGGCGTGGTATACCCATGCAATCGAGGGTCCGCCAAGCGCCAGCAAGGGGTCGCGGCTGACCTGTTCGGCCAGCCCGTCCAGTCGCGCACGGTCATGGGTCAGCGGGTTGCCGTCAAATGCCATGGCGACATAGGGGCCTTGGGTTGGTGCATAGCGGGTGCTTAATCCGAGCGGCTTGGAGATATGATAGCTCATGGTTGCCAAAACCCGCAGCGCGGGGCGCAATGTGATGTCCCACATTGGGGCTGAGAAAATCGCGGCAGCGGGTTGAAACCCGTTATGGAGCGCACGCAAGCCAATGGCCCCCCCCATGGAATGGGCAAACATCACCCATGGTTTGGGCAGATTGCAGTCTGTGCAAAATTGTAAAAACGCGGTCACATCGCGTTGATACTCTGTGAAATCCGTCACATGACCGATTTCTGA
>JAGYKZ010000059.1 GCA_018401385.1 Roseicyclus sp. | reverse complement strand
AAGCGGCGCAGATAGGCGCGGGCTGTCGGATTCTTAGCGCCCAGAGACAGTCGTCAGCCCCAAGCTTTGCCAAACCTGCATCCCGCCGCGGTAATAGTAAATCCGCTCGGCAGGAAAGCCCGCTTCAATCATTCGGCGCGCAGCGGTGGGGGATTGGCCGCACCATGGGCCGTTGCAAAACAGCACAACGCGGGGCAAATCGCCCTCGCAGATGTAACCGTCAAAATCAACTTCACAGCCGAACTCGCCCAAACGATCAGCGGCTTCGGTATAGGGCACAGAGATTGCACCGGGAATGGTGGCCGCCTCAAATTCAGAGCGGATCCGCCCATCCATCACCACGGCATCCTCGGCTTGCAGCATCTCGATCAATTCCAATTCACCGATTGTGGTCACCCCCTCTGCTGGGGTCATCGGTTGGATGCAGAAATTCGGACAGGGGCGGGATGTCAAAGCGAAATCGCCCGTCAGACGGTTCTCCGTATCTTGGTTGCGCGCAATCTCCACGGGTCCTTGATCCGTTTGGATTGTGGCGGACATCATATCGGGGGTGATCCCAACGGGCTGTGCCGTGGCGGCCGTGGCCGCAGCAAGGGTTGCAAAGCAAAGAGACATGATTGTGCAGCGCATTGGTTCCTCCCATGAAACATTTCACGCTATAGGTGCACCAAATCCGCCGCACGGTCAATTTTTGCGGCACCATGCGCCGCATTTTTGTCGCGTTGACCGCAAGGATTTGATAATCTTTGCACAAGAAAAAGAGGCCACGAGCATGACCCTTACCAGACGTATGATGATGCTGACGACAGCCGCATCGCTGCTTGGCGGCTGCGTGGCCAATCCGCTTGACAGTCTCAGCCAAGCGGGGCGCAATTTCATCACCCCCACGCCAACCGACCTGCAACCAACCCCCAATGCGGGCTATGCGCAATGGGTTGCCACATTCAAAAACCGCGCAGAGTCGCGGGGCATCCATCCAGTGACCATTTCGCAAGCCTTTCGCGGGACAGGTTATTTGCCTGGCGTCATCACCCGCGATCGCAACCAAGCAGAATTTTCGCGCAGCTTTGAAGACTACTTGAACCTTGTCGCCTCAGAGCCAAAAGTCACCGCAGGGCGCGCGGCTTACACCAATCAATCGCGCCTCTTGCAACGGATCGAAGCGCGATACGGCGTGCCCAGTGATGTTGTCGCTGCCATTTGGGGGGTAGAAAGCGAATTTGGCGCTAAACGCGGCGATATTCCCGTTGTTTCTGCCACGTCCACCTTGGCCTATGACGGACGGCGCGGCGCATTTTTTGAGGCGCAGCTTTTCGCGGCTTTGCGGATTTTGCAAGATGGCCACACCACCGCCGATCAATTGAAAGGTTCATGGGCGGGTGCGATGGGACACACGCAATTCATCCCCACCACTTTCGCGGCCCATGCGGTGGATTTCGATGGGGATGGCAAAAAGGACATTTGGGGCGTGGACCCCACAGACGCACTCGCCTCAACCGCCGCCTATCTGGCCGAAGGGGGCAATTGGCAACGGCAATTTGGCATTGGCTGCGAGGTGCGCCTACCCATCGGCTATGACGGACCTTCGGGACGGGGGGCGCCTGCAAGCTTGGCCACATGGGCGGCGCGTGGGGTCATTCCCGTCACCCAACAATCCCGCGACTTGGGCAATGCCGCGCTTATGCTGCCTGCGGGACGCAACGGACCAGGCTTTTTGATCTCACCCAATTTCGGGGCCTTGCTGCGCTATAACGCGTCTGAAAACTATGCGCTTGGCGTGATTTATCTGGCTGGCCGCCTGCGCGGCGAAGGGCCAATTGCCACCCCCTTCCCGCCAGATCAATACGGGCTGATGATCGAGGACCGCCGTGCAATCCAAGACGGGCTAAAGCGGCGTGGCTACGATTTGGGAACGGTGGATGGCGTCTTTGGCCGACAAACCGAAGCCGCCATACGCGCCTTTGAGGCCGAGATGGGATGGCCTGTCACGGGCCAACCCTCGCAAACCCTGCTTGCCGCGCTACGCTAGGGCATAGCTGCGCAAGGCCTGATAGGCGGCCGCGCAAGCGATGTTGGCAAGGTTGAGCGAGCGAATATAGCCCGAATACATCGGCAAGGAGACCAAACGGTCCTCATGCGCCGTGATAATCTCGGGCGAAAGGCCCGTGGTCTCACGGCCAAAGACCAAATAGGCATCTTTGGGAAAATCAACCTCATAAGCGCATTTGGCGCGATCATTTTCAAAGAGAAACAGCTGATCCTTGCGCGGCGAACGCGCGGCTATGAACGCGTGCCAATCATCATATTCAGACAGCCGCACATATTTCCAATAGTCCAGACCCGCGCGGCGCACCGATTTTTCTGACAGCTCAAACCCATATGGACGGATCAAGATCAGCTCCATGTCCAATCCCACACAGGTGCGCCCTATTGTGCCCGTATTCCCTGGAATTTCGGGTTGGAAAAGCACAATCTTCATCTGATGTGGCGCTTTGAGACGGTCAACCATGGGCGGGCGGTGCCTTCATAATCTTGGTGATTTGCGCATAGGCACAGGGGCAGATTGATGCCATGATGTGACGTGTCCTTTTCTCGCCTGTTTGGCAGCAAAACTGGCGCGCATAGGGGAAAGTTGCAAGCGAAAGACGCGCGGCCATGGAAAACGTAAACGATCCTGGTTGGGACCACAGCCGAATATCGCGGCTCGCAACGCGCGCGATATCTGGCGGGTCACACACGCAGCTTGGCGTCATTATCCGATGGCCCACCCTCTGAGCCGCGCAGTTTCGTGTCTATGACAGGACACAGGCAGATCCTGTGCTCTGATCTCCATATTGTCGCGCCACAGCACAGCACTGGCCGCAAAACCCCTCGCTTGCGGTTTGTTGATTGGGTCGGTTCCTGAACGCGGTGATCCGCTGACACATCCTCGCTAAGCTCAACAGCGCGCGCGAAGCCTTGCGACAAAGCCACAAAAAAGGCGGCCTATCTGGCCGCCTACCCCAAAGCGAAGCTCTATTTTGATTTCGGTGACTTTCACATGATCGCGTTTGACATCCACTCCGCCTTTCTCAATGGCGGATTTGGTCAGGCTTTCCATCTGACGCCAGATGATTTTTTACCCTAAGGCGTGTCGCATCGCGCGGTCAGTTGCACCCTCCCGCGCAAGGGCTGAGGCCAGTTTAGACGAATAGACCCGCGTCCGACCCCATGGCGCGTGGTGGCATAGGGCGTGGCGTATTGCACCACATTGGCGTTGTTGCGCAACGGTCCCTCGGGCAATACCGAAGATGCAACGGGCGCCTGCCCTTCGAAGGGCAACCAATCGCGCAAATCCACCTCCCAAACCTGCTGCGGGCTGTTTTCGGTCACAGCCAAGGTGATCGGATTTTGCGTGTCACGAACGATCCCATGATAGGTATTGCCCTGCATCAGGAAATTCTTGGTACGGCTGCTGTCCAGCGGTGCAATGCTACTGTCGACCGCATCCACCCGATCAAGCGCCGAACCTTGGATATGCTTGAATGAATTGTCACAAATCGACAGCGCATTGATGAAATGGCCAGGCCCCTGTGGCCGGATCACCAAGAAACTGAACCACGGGGCCGAACGGATCGACATGAAAATATTGTCATTGATAATCAGGGCGCCAAAGGACAGCTCTCCCGAAAATTCAGGCGCAGGATCATGTTCGTTGATCCACTCAATCGAGCAGTTATCAATGTAATTCCCGTTGACGGTCGAGCGCACGTTGGTCGCCGTTAAGATCAACCCCGCACTGCGCACGCCATTTGGCACATCATCCCCTTGGAAAAAGTGATTGCCCGAAATCAGATAGCCCGTGCCAGCCGCAACCATGAAATGGCGGAATTTCACCACGCGGTTGTCCCGAATTTTCGCATCGTTTGAATTGAGGTTGATCGCGATGCTGACGCGATCTTCCACCCGCGCGGCCTGTTCTTTCGACAGGAATTGACAGCGTTCCACCTGAAGACCCTGACACGCCTCCCCAGGCGAGGTGATCCCGCGGTCTTTTGGTCCTGTAAAGAAACAATCATGGACTTGGATAACCAGCCCATCAATTGGCAGCATCACCGCGCTTGCACGATCCGCGCAGAGAAATTCAATATCTTTGATGATGAAGCGTTAGATGTTTTGGAAGCCCGAGAAATCTAGCAAATATTTGAACCGCCGAAAGCCATAGGTCTGGGTTTGTGGCGGAACGCGTAGCGGCAGGGAAAGGGTGAGCGTGCCCGCTGCAATGTTGCGCGCGCGCACATAGACTTCGCGCCCCACCCCCACCGCGCCCGTGACCAGTGACCCCACCGGGATTTGCGCCACATTGGCAATATTGGTAAGCCTGCGCGGATCACTGGCAGACCATTGCGCTGTGGCCGTGACAAAATCATCATCCCATGCGTTGGAATTGTCAGGGGTCAATTGTCCATTCCGCAACACACGGCGATTGGCATAGGTGGTGCGATTGCCAACAGCGGCTTGCACATCCAGAGGCTCGGTCAGGATGACGCGGCGGCCATTGAGATCAAACCCCTCGAAATCAGATTGATTGAGCAGGGTTTGGAGGCCCTTGCGCAAACCAAGCTCCGCATTGCCAAAGGCCTCCGCATAGCCGTTCAAATCAAAATTCTGATTTAAGGCCAAGCGCGCTTCTGAAGGCATGGTAACCCGCCCTTCAAATCGCACCTTGGCATCAATCCCAAGCGAGGATGCAATGAAATACACGCCCGCGGGCACCAGCATCTCACGTCCCTGCGCAGCCTGATCTGCCGCCGCAAACGCCGCGCGACAATCGGTGATCCCATCACCGATGGCCCCAAAATCAGTAACATCCACCCAATCCATCAAGTCACGGTGATAAATCTCGGTTGCATCCGTGATCTCGACACTCTCAATACGAAAGACACCGCCATTGTCGCCAATAATATCGATCCCGAAATGGCCGAACACGGCGGAGCCGCCCCAGACCATATCCACGCCTGTGCGCGCACCCACACCCACGATGGCAGACAACTCCACCACCTCACCGAATGTGTCAAGGACACGGGTTGGGCCGAATTGAGCGACACCCGCGATATTCGTGTTCGCGGCACTGCCAGCCCAAGCCCCAATACGCGCCGTGGCCGCCGTGCCTGAGATGAGCTTGATCCGCGCACGAATTTGCAGATAAAGCCCCGCGCGGATCGGGGTTTCGCCCGTAAAGCGCAGCTTGGTGGTGCTTTCAATTTTTATGATTTCAAGACAGGTGCCAAAATCCGCATCTGCCGCAACAAGGGCTGCATTGGCAGCAGTGGCGTAGCTGTCTTGGTTCGGGCGCCCATCTTCGCGCGACCATTGCGCCAAACCTTCGGCAAAGGGTGGCGGCATCAATTGCAGGCCATCGGTGATCACTTGGTTCATGGAACCCCCATTATTGGGACGTTCCGCAAAGACCCGATATTGCGCATATTCCAAGAGGCCCTTTACGGAACCTCGCAGATTTAAAATTAAAGGAAGAGCTATGCGTTGCGCGCAGGTTCTATGCCAAACTGGTTAAGAAAGCCTAAACCACATCATACCGTTGCAGGGGCTTGGGGCAGAAACTGGACACCATTGATGCGCCAATCTCCAGAAATTTGGATCATCTCATAGACCAAAGCATGGCTTTGACCATCCCGACCAATCACTTCGACCAGTTGCAGAACGGTCGATCCGCTGACACGCGCCGCGCCAAAACGATAGGTCATAGGGGACCAGACCATCGGATAGCCTTGCTCAACCATACGGGCAAACTGCTCTTGATTGCCAAACAGGTCTTGGATGAGCGGGCTGGCATAGCCCCAAGCACGCGGGATGTCTTGCGCCCGAAACGCCTCCAATTGCGCGGCGATGGTGGCTTCAACGCGGCTATCGACTTCGACCAGTGTTTGCGCGCGGCTAGACGTTGGGATGGCCGCACAGGCCATCACAGCTATCAATCCAAACCGAACGAGCAACAAACGGATCATCGCCTTCCCCTGACGCACCCAATCGAGAGAGAGGTAGAGGGTGTAGCGAGAAGGTCAAATTTTTTCAGCGCGCCAAAGCACCGCTCAATCCCGCTTCGATAAGGCCGATGGTCTCATCAACCCCATAAAGCGCGATGAAACCACCAAAACGCGGACCTTGGCTGGCCCCCATCAACACCTCGTAAAGGGCGCGGAACCAGTCACGTAGCGGCTCAAACCCATGATCTTTGCCGACTGCAAAGACAAGAGTTTGCAGCGCCTCATCCTCAATCGGCCCATCATAGGTCTTCAGCCGCACCACCAAATCCTCAAGCGCTGCGCGCTCTGCATCATTGGGCAAACGGAAGGTTTTTTCAGGCTTCACGAAATCATTGTAATAGCGCACTGCAAAGCCTGCCGCCTGATCCATATCTGGATTTGTTGCTGGCGAGGCATCAGGCGCGTAGCGGCGGATAAAGCCCCAAAGCGTTTCCTTATCCTCAGCCCCTGCCACAGAGGCCAAATTCAGCAGCATTGCAAAGCTCACCACCATATCCGAAGCAGGCACATCGCCATTGTGGATATGATGCACGGGGTTGGCCAATTTCTGCGTCCAATCCTGATCTGGATAGGCACGCAATTGTTGGTGATACTCGTCTACGGCTTTGGGGATCACATCAAAATAAAGCCGCTTGGCTGTTTTAGGTTTGCCAAACATAAAATAGCTTAAGGACTCGGTCGAGGCATAGGTCAGCCATTCATCAATCGAAATTCCGTTGCCCGAGGATTTGGAGATTTTCTGCCCCGTCTCATCCAAGAACAGTTCATAGGTGAAATGATGCGGCGCAGGCGCGCCCAAAATCTCGCAAATTGCATCATAGATTGGTGTGTTGGTCGAATGGTCCTTGCCATACATTTCAAAATCAACGCCCAATGCGGCCCATCGCGCGCCGAAATCGGGCTTCCACTGCAATTTGCAATTGCCCCCCGTCACGGGCAGCGTCCATTCACGGCCATCTTCATCATCAAAGGTGATGGTGTGATCTTCTGCGTTCACCGCCTTCATCGGCACATAAAGCACGCGGCCCGTTTCAGGGTGGATCGGCAAGAAGATGGAATAGGTTTGTTGACGTTCTTCACGCAGGGATTTCAACATCACCTTCATGATATCATCATAGCGTTCCACGGCGCGCTTCAGCACGGCGTCAAACTGACCCGTCCGATAGAATTCGGTCGCCGAATAGAATTCATATTCAAAACCGAATGTGTCAAGAAACCGCCGCAGCATCGCGTTGTTGTGATCTCCGAAACTGTCGAATTCCTCGAACGGATCGGGCACCGATGTAAGCGGCTTTTGCAGATGTTCGCGCAGCATATCCTGGTTCGGCACATTGCCTGGCACCTTGCGCATCCCGTCCAGATCATCGGAGAAACAGATCAGCCGCGTGGGAATGTCGCTGATTGCCTCAAAAGCGCGGCGGACCATCGTGGTGCGCAGAACTTCGCCAAACGTGCCAATATGTGGCAAACCGCTTGGTCCATAACCCGTTTCAAACAGCACGTAGCCTTTCTCAGGTGGGGCTTTTTCATACCGTTTCAAAATCGCGCGCGCTTCCTCAAAAGGCCAGGCTTTGGAGCTGAGAGCGGCATCACGAAAATCAGACATTGAGCTTCATCCATCACAAGCGCGGCATCAGTTGGCCACATTGCCCCTGCACCTATTGCGGCTGCCGCGCGGGGTCAATAATCTAAAGCGAAACAGCACCCCGAAAGGACGCCCCATGACCATCGAAACTCCCCTCTCTGCTCAAGATGCGCTTGTCGCGCTCATGATGGCGGTCTCGCTCTCGGATGAGTCGGTCGGCACGGCAGAATTGGTGACCATCGAGGCTTTGGTGAATAATTTGCCCGTATTTGCAAATTACGATGCGGATCGGATGCAAAATGTCTCGAAAACCGTATTCGACCTGTTTGAAGAGGAAGATGGTTTGGATGCGCTTTTTGGTCTGGTGCGCGAAGCGCTTCCCGAAAAGCTGTTTGAGACGGCCTACGCATTGTGCTGCGATGTGGCGGCGGCGGATGGTCTGTTGGGGCAAACCGAACTGCGGATGCTGATGGAAATCCGCTATCAGTTGGACATTGACCGCCTTGCTGCGGCGGCCATTGAACGGGGCGCGCGCGCACGGCATATTACAATCTAACGCGGCGGACTAAGCCGCGATTCGATGGCGGCAAAATGAAACCTCAAATTCTCAGCACGTGGCCCGTTTACACGGTCGCGGCAGCATCGCGCGATATATTCGCAGGGATCACCGTAGCAATGGTGGCCATCCCCCTTTGCTTGGCAATAGCCATCGCATCGGGGGCGGAACCGATCCACGGTCTGATCACGGCAATTATTGGCGGCTTCCTGACCTCCGCGCTTGGCGGCAGCCATGTCCAGATTGGCGGACCAACAGGCGCGTTCATCGTTGTGGTGTACGATGTCATCTCCCAATTCGGGATGGATGGCTTGGTCTTGGCCACATTGATGGCAGGTGTGATCCTGTCGATCGCCGCGCTGTTTCGGGCAGGCAGCCTCATTGCCCATGTGCCTGAACCTGTGATTAACGGTTTTACGGTCGGGATTGCTGTGATCATCGCGGCAAGCCAATTGCCAGATTTCCTTGGATTGGCCTTGATCGATACGCCCGCCCATTTCATAGGCAAACTGAACGCTATATGGGCAAACCGCAGTGACATCGCGTGGAGCAGCCTTGCGATAGGTCTTGGCACGATGGTGACCATCATCGCATTGCGCCGCCTGTTTCCCCGATTTCCGGGGTTGATCCTGGCCGTGGCGCTTGCCTCTTTGGCCAGTTTTTTCCTGATGCCCGATGTCGCCACGATCGGCAGTCGCTTTGGCGCTTTGCCCAGCGAATTCCCGTGGCCAAGCCTGCCGCAGATCACCTATGAGCGGGTTTTGGAGTTGTTACCATCCGCCCTCATCATCGCCTTTTTGGCGGGGGTTGAGTCGCTCCTGTCAGCCATGGTTGCGGATCGCATGACCCACCAAGTGCACCGACCCAATGCCGAACTGATGTCGCAAGGCGTGGCGAACCTCGCCTGCGCACTCTTTGCGTCACTGCCCGCCACGGGCGCGATAGCACGCACGGCAACCAATATTCGCGCGGGGGGCACAACCCCCGTTGCGGGGATGGTGCACGCGGTGGTGATCTTGGGCGTTTTTCTGTTCGCATCACCCCTTGCCAGCTATCTGGCCCTGCCCGCGCTTGGGGGTCTGCTTCTTTTGACCGCT
>JAGYKZ010000058.1 GCA_018401385.1 Roseicyclus sp. | reverse complement strand
TTTCTTTCGTGTACCTGAACCCCACCGCGCTGCGTTGGCCGGTTCGTGGCAGGATTCTGCGCCCCCGCACTCTTCGGCAGCACAACTTTCTTATCGGTCATTCTTGGCTCCTTCACCTCGGGCAGGCGCGCTTCTCGGATGACCATCACGGCGCGCATGAATTCTGTCGCGCAATCATCGGCTTCGCGGTGGTCATTTTCGCGCTGGGTCATGCTCATCGGCCCTAGGAACCGTTCCCTGAGGTGACCCACGAAACGGGGCTTGGACCAAGCCAAGTCGGCGATCGGATCTTGCAGCATCCGTTCACGGGCCAACACGCGCCGTTCGAGAACGGGGATCTCTGGGAAAGCTATCGGCATAGCGTGGTTCATCCGTCATCGACTGCGCTTGCTGGGCGCACTGGCAAGGCGTCAACATCAAGGGCTGCCAGGCAGGCCTGCGCGATATCGCGGTTCGGAGCATCTGCTCCTGGCACCGTTGCCCAGCCCGCCTCCATCAGGGCATCGCGCCGCTGATAGGTCAAGGCGGCACGAATTGTTGCAAGCTTTTCGGCCCGTGCTGGATCGGAACGCGCAATGTCGAGACAGACGGGCACCATAGACGCAACGACATCTTGTCTGGATATCGCCATAGCCATTTTATTTGAGGTTCCGCTGGTCACCCAACCGCCCCACGTGAATCCTGAGACACCTAGAAAGACAGCGCCGATCACTGCACCATAGATACCGGGTTTGAGCCATTCGGGAGTATTCATTTTAAGTCCTCCTGGGGGAAATGCGTCGCATCACCGTGAATATTGGTTTAGTTGCAGCCGTGTCACGCAGCGCTTCTTTCATCTCGTGCTCGCTTCACATGAGCATCTCGCTGACTTAGGCGCGAGCGGTATAGCGCACGACCAAATAGGTCACCGTCCAAGGGTAAGCCTCGCGGGGTGGCACTTTTAGAAGCTGTTCTTCTACGAGAACTTCTTAATCGCCTGCGGGCAATTCGTTTGGGTATCTGGCCAAAATGAACGGAAAATTAAACGTCACCGTTGAACTGTTAGACCCTCTGGTCATCTCTGGTCTCCGCAATGTTGCTAGATCCCGCGCTCGCCAGTGTTGACGACACCTTGCAGCGTGAGAAGAAACACTTGAAAGATCTACTGTGTTATCGCTCATGATTATGGGCTTGGCGCTGACATATGTTAGCACCCACTACAGAATCGACTGCAAACTGCCCAGGGGGCTGTCATCTGCACTGTCCTGTATAAGCGCTGAGACCAAAAACCGCGCTTACAGTTGCAATATTCAGATGCGATTTGCGTCTGTGCAACTAAGAAATGGAAAGACGATGCGCAAGCGCGTTTGGCGGCACAGCTTGCTCGATTTCAGGACGGTCCCACGCGCCGCGACTAACCTGCGTCAGTGCAGCGATCCGCCAAAACCGATTAAGTGAGACGTGCTCACCGAATATTTGGTGGCGCATTTTCTCCGAGTACCAGAAAAACGTATGAACGTGCCAAACCTCCAAAGGTCGGCAGGCTGGTGCATTTCTTGGTCTCGGAAGTTCCATGAAAGGACAATCCCAATGACTCCTGACCAAACAAAAACCACCGAGAAGATGACCTCGGTCAAGGCCGCGTGGGACAAGGCGCCCTCAGGTCCGAAGAAGGACGCGGCGCTCAAGCACTACCAGGCCGCCGAGAAGGCCCACACGGCGAAGAACGACGCCGAGACGCATAAGGCACTGGATGCTGCGAAACACGCGCCTGCGTGAATTTGGCGTCTGATTGATCACTGGGGCCGCCTGCCGAAAGATCGAGGGCGGCCCAATCATTTCAGGAGCGGCCCAGTCTGATCCAGATAGGCGGGGGCGAAATGGGCAAGGGTCACCAGCCCGCCATAGCTGTGAAACGTCACATGTCCGTCTCGAAAAGTCACCAGTCCACTCTCGCGAAGTCGGCGCAGGACGCGGTTCACATGGAACGCACTTAGCCCCAGCGTATCGGCGAGGTGATACTGCGTCAGCGGGCAGTCATAGCCTTCCTTGTCGCGCCCATGCCAACAAGTACAAGCCGCGATCCCAGCTCCAGCAGGAAATGCGCCATGCGGGCGTCCGCATCACGCGGACCGATCCCAACGAGGTGTTTCACGACCATCGCCTCGTCCCAAGATGCTGTCCAGAATACGGCGCTCGCCAAGCGTGGGGTCTGCGCAAACGCATCGAGAAGATCACTGGTCAGCACTTCGGCAGCTTCGATGTCCACGATGGGCTCGAATCTGTGGTCCGAGGTGCGCAACGTTTGGATCATGGTACGGGCTTGGGCTTTTTTGTGTCCTGCCCCCTTGCGATGGACAGGAGGGGCTTGTCAAGGATGGTGCCTATGGGGGCAGGCAGGGTTGGCATTCGCGCCGTGTCGCTCTATGACAGCACAAAATATGCGGCAAAGACGCGGGGGCGTGCCAGACCCCGCATGGCACTCAGCCCGGCGTAACCATGCTGAACGACAAGACACCACCTTGGCACGCCAAGGCAGGCAAGGGACAGGATTTGATGATATCTCTCGCGCAATATCGCTATGAATGGACACATAACATCCGTGGCGATCTTCTGTCTGGATTAGTGGTTGCCTTGGCCCTGATCCCCGAGGCGATTGCCTTCTCCATCATCGCGGGCGTTGACCCCAAAGTCGGGCTTTATGCCAGTTTCTCGATCGCGGTGATCTGCGCCATCACGGGCGGGCGGCCTGGCATGATTTCCGCGGCCACTGCCGCCACAGCCGTGTTGATGGTGACATTGGTGCGCGATCATGGGTTGCAATATCTGTTGGCGGCCACGGTTTTGGCGGGTCTTTTGCAAATCATGGCTGGTCTCTTGCGCCTTGGCTATGTGATGCGGTTCGTGTCGAAATCGGTGATGACGGGGTTTGTAAATGCCTTGGCCATCCTGATTTTCATCGCACAGCTGCCCGAGCTGGACCCGCGCAACGTGCCGATATTGACCTACCCTCTGGTTGCAGCGGGCTTGGCCATTATTTACCTTTTCCCACGGATCACACGCACGATCCCCTCGCCCCTGGTGACCATCATCGTGCTGACGGGCCTGTGCCTTGCCATGGGGTGGGACGTGCGCACCGTGGGCGATATGGGGCAATTGCCCGACACATTGCCCGTGTTTCTGATCCCCGATATTCCGCTGAATTTTGAGACATTGCAAATCATCTTCCCCTATTCTGTGGCTGTGGCTGTGGTCGGCTTGCTGGAAAGCCTGATGACCCAGCAGATTGTCGATGACCTGACCGACACGACATCCAACCGCAATCAAGAATGCATCGGCCAAGGTTTGGCCAATTCCGCCACGGGGTTCATCGGCGGGATGGCGGGCTGCGCGATGATTGGGCAATCCATCATCAACGTCAAATCAGGCGGTCGCGGGCGGCTGTCCACCTTTGTGGCAGGGATATTCCTGCTGATCCTCTGCGTATCGCTTGGCAATATCGTGGCGATCATCCCCATGCCCGCCTTGGTCGCGATTATGATCATGGTCTCGATTGGCACGTTTTCGTGGTCTTCGATCCGCAATTTGCGCGACCATCCCCGCTCCTCCTCCATCGTGATGCTGGCGACCGTGTTTTTCGTGATCTACACGCATAACCTTGCCATTGGGGTTTTGGTGGGTGTGCTGCTCTCTGGTATTTTCTTTGCGTGGAAAATCGCGCAGCTCTTTCGCGTCACCTCGACCATCACCGCCGATGGGCGCCATCGCCACTATGTGATTGAGGGGCAGTTGTTCTTTGCCTCCTCCGAGGATTTCATGAAGGCTTTCGATTTCCGCGAGGCGTTGGATCATGTCACCATTGATCTGAGCCGCGCGCATATTTGGGATATTTCATCGGTTGCGGCCTTGGATATGGCGATCCTGAAATTCCGCCGCGAGGGGGCAGAGGTCGAGGTGATCGGACTGAATTCCGCCTCCGAAACCATCGTGGACAGGCTGGCCATTCACGACAAACCGGGCGCGATGGATGCGCTGACGGGCCATTAAGGGGATGTGCGCAATGACAGATAAACCCATTTTGATGGCGCTTGTGGATGCCTCGGCCTATTCCGAAAGCCTGTGCCACTATGCGGCATGGATGGCCAAGCGCAGTGATTGGAAAGTCAAGATTTACCATATTCTCGACCGTCCGGGCGGCGCAGATCAGGGCGACTATAGCGGCCAGATCCGCCTTGGGGCGCGCAGCCGCCTGTTGGCGCAATTGGCGCAGATGGATGAGGCGCGCGCGAAACTGGCACAGGAACAGGGACGCGCGGTGTTGGAAGATGCCGCGGCACTGATCCGCACGGAGGGGGTCGAGGTCGAAACCCGTCTGCGGCACGGTGAACTGCTGGACACGCTGGCCCAAAAGGAAGCTGCGGCCGAGATGATCCTGATCGGTAAGCGCGGCGAGGCGGCAAGTCAGGCGATGGCGCATCTGGGATCAAACCTTGAGCGGATTTTGCGCGCCGCACAAAGGCCCGTGTTTATCGCCAATCGCCGCTTCGCCCCGATTCACAAGGTGCTGATCGCATTTGATGGCGGTGCATCCGCGCAAAAGGCGGTGGAGTATATCGCCAACAGTCCCAGTTTCGCGGGGCTGTCTGTCACGCTGGTCTTTGCGGGCACCCCCAATGAGGCCCAGAACACCGCAATCAAGGCTGCGGAGACGCAACTGAACGCGGCAAGCATCCGCACGGATATCTTGATTGAGGCGGACGAACCCGAGCACCTTCTTGCGCGGCTGTGCGATGCGGATGCGGCATCCAGCAACGCGCATGATCTCTTGGTCATGGGGGCCTATGGCCACAGCCGCGTGCGCCATTTGATGGTCGGATCAACCACAACGCAGATGATCCAATCGTGCAAATCCCCGATTTTGGTGATGCGCTGAAAAGGCCATATCACGCCCTTTCACATGGGTGTGAAACGTGGAAATAACACTAGGCGCTGAGGTGGTGTTTTGGCAGAAGCGGGCATCGCCAATGCGGACATAGGGGTATCACCATGACTAAACGCGCACTCACCATTGCGGTGCTGCTTCTGATTGGCATGGGGTTCTGGGCCGCCGCCGCCTTGGATCTGTCCTTGGACGGGTTGCGCGATCTGGTGGCAGAGGCCACCGCCTATCGCGACCAAAACGCAGCAGCGCTTTGGGTGCTCTATTTCTTGGCCTATGTTGCCGTAACCGCGCTGTCCTTGCCCTTGGCGGTTTGGATGACGCTTGGCGCAGGCGCGATTTTTGGCTTTTGGTCGGCGCTTTTGATGGTGTCCTTTGCCGCGTCCATCGGGGCGACACTGGCCTTTTTGGTTGCGCGCTATATTGCGCGCGATTGGGTCATCGCGCGGTTTGGCGCGCGGCTTGACGGGGTTCATCGCGGGCTTGCGCGCGATGGGGCGTTTTACCTATTTACCTTGCGCCTTGTTCCGATTGTGCCGTTTTTCGTGGTCAATCTGGTCATGGGCCTGTCTTCGATGAAGGCTGCGACCTTCTATCTGGTCAGCCAAGCGGGAATGTTTGCAGGCACCGCCGTCTATGTGAACGCAGGCACGCAATTGGCAGGGATTTCCGCGCTTGGCGATATCGTCTCGCCCCTGTTGCTGGCGTCTTTTGCGGCCTTGGGGATCTTCCCTTGGATCGCCAAATTCGCGGTTGCGCGCATCACCCGTCACCGCGCTTATCGCGGCCACAAGCGCCCTGCCCGTTTTGATCGCAACCTGATCGTTATCGGTGCAGGCGCGGCGGGGCTTGTCTCCGCCTATATTGCGGCGGCGGTCAAGGCCAAGGTCACCCTTGTTGAGGCGGGCGAGATGGGGGGGGATTGCCTGAATTTCGGCTGCGTCCCCTCAAAGGCGCTGATCAAATCCGCCAAACGCGCGCATGATATCAGGTCAGCCGCGAAATACGGTATCACCGCCCCTGCGCCAAAGGTGGATTTCCCCCGCGTCATGGCCCGTGTGCATGAGGTGATCGCGCAAATCGCCCCGCATGACAGCGTGGAGCGTTACGAAGGGTTGGGGGTTGAGGTGATCAAGGGCTATGCCCGCATCCGTGACCCATGGCATGTTGAGATCACGCACAGCGATGGCACATTCACCACCCTTTCGACCCGCGCGATCATCGTGGCCACAGGGGCATCCCCCGCCATCCCACCGATCACAGGGCTGTCTGATGTGCCCTATCTGACCTCGGACACCTTGTGGTCAGAGATGAAATCCCGCAAATCTGCCCCGAAATCCATGGTGATTTTGGGCGGCGGGCCGATTGGATGCGAATTGGCGCAAAGCTTTGCGCGGCTTGGGGTTCAGGTGACACAAGTCGAGATGTCTGATCGCATCTTGGCGCGGGAAGATTCCGAGGTCAGCGCCGCATTGACCGAGGCGCTTACGCAGGATGGCGTGACGCTGAAAACCGCCATGCGCGCGGTGGCTTGCGCCCAATCAGGCGACCAGATTGCCGTCACCATCGAAGGGGATGCAGGAAGCGAGACCATTTTGGCCGATGATCTGCTTGTCGCAGTGGGCCGCAGCCCGCGCCTAACAGGATTTGGTCTGGAGGAGTTGGGGATCGTCACCGAACGCAAGGTGGAAACCAACGACTATCTGCAAACGCTTTTGCCCAATATCCTTGCGGCGGGCGATGTGGCAGGCCCGTATCAGTTCACCCACACCGCCGCCCATGAGGCCTATTATGCGGCGGTGAACGCGCTGTTTGGCGATATCTGGGCCAGCAAGGCCGATTACCGCACCATCCCCTTTGCCATTTTCACCGATCCAGAAATTGCCCGTGTCGGCCTGTCGGAGACCGAGGCCCGCGCCAATGGTGTGGCCTATGAAGTCACGCGCTATGATCTTGATGATCTCGACCGCGCGATTGCCGATGGCACCACAACGGGCTTTGTCAAAGTGCTGACCGCAAAGGGCAGTGACCGTATCTTGGGCGCCACGATCATCGGCGCAGAAGCGGGAAATCTGCTTGCTGAATTCACTTTGGCGATGAAACATGGGTTGGGTCTGAATAAAATCTTGGGCACGATCCATGTCTATCCGACCATGGCGGAGGCCAATAAATACGTTGCAGGGAATTGGCGCAAATCCCGGGTCAATGCGCGCGCCTTGGCGCTGCTTGAGCGCTTTCATGACTGGAGACGCGGCGCATGATTGACGCGCGTCTTTTGCACCTCCAGCGCCGCCTGACCCTGCCTGTGGCACAGGCCCTGCATCATCGCGGGGTGCGTGCTGATCACATCACACTCACGGGTTTTTTGATCGGCATGGCCGCCCTGCCCGCGCTGGCCCTAGGGCAATTTGCTGTGGCGCTTGTGCTTATCGTGATAAATCGCATCTGTGATGGGCTTGACGGTGCGGTGGCACGGATCGCGGGGCCAACGGATCGTGGCGCATTTTTGGATATTGCGCTCGATTTCCTCTTTTATGCCAGTATTCCTGTGGGCTTTGCCCTTTATGATCCCATCAGCAACGCGCTGCCCGCAACGATATTGCTGGCCGCCTTTATTGGGACGGGTGCATCCTTTCTCGCCTATGCCGTGATCGCCGCAAAACGGGGGATGCAATCGACCGACTATCCCCAAAAAGGTTTTTTTTACTTAGGCGGATTGACCGAAGGGGCAGAGACCATCGCCCTTTTTGTGGCGTTTTGCCTGTTTCCCAAGGCCTTCCCCCTGCTTGCCGTGGTATTCGCAGCCGCTTGTGCCATCACCACCCTCACCCGCGTCATGGCTGCATGGGTGGCGTTTGACCCCAAATCCAAGTGAGAAAAATATGAAATTCAAATATGTGCTCCCTGTTCTTAGCCTTCTTTTTGCCCCCTCCGCAATGACGCAAACCTGGCAAGACACGCTCGAGGCCGCGCGCGGACAGACCGTCTATTGGCACGCATGGGGCGGTGATCCGCGCACCAACAGCTATATTGACTGGGTGGATGCGCAGATGCAGGCGCGCTTTGGTGTGACGGTGGCGCATGTTCCTTTGACCGACACGGCGGAGGCGGTGACGCGCGTGCTGTCAGAGCGCGCAGCAGGTCAAGATACGGGCGGCGCGGTCGATCTGATTTGGATCAACGGGCCGAATTTTCTGGCGATGAAAGACCAAGGACTGCTTTACGGCCCCTTCGTTGCGCGCCTTCCCAATGCACGCTTCGTTGATCTCGCGCCTGATGCCCCCGCCTCGGTGGATTTTACCGTGCCCGTGGAGGGGTTGGAGGCCCCATGGCGCTTGGCAAAATTCGTCTTTATCCATGACAGCGCCCGCGTGCCAAATCCGCCGCAAACCATGGCAGACCTGCTTGATTGGGCACGCGACAACCCTGGGCGCTTTACCCATCCTGACCCGTCCAATTTCATGGGGGCGAGTTTCCTCAAACAGGCTTTGATCAGCTTGGTCGATGATCCCGCCGCCCTGCAACGCCCTGTGGAGGAGGCGGATTATGCCGCCCTCACCGCGCCCCTTTGGGCATGGTATGACGCACTGCGCTCGGTGATGTGGCGCAGCGGCGAAACACTCCCCGAGAACGAGTCACTCCAAGCGCGGCTGTTGAACGACGGGGAGATAGACATCACCATGTCCTTTGACCCCAGCTATGCCGCAGCGGCGATCAATTTGGGCCTTTTGCCCGAAACCGCGCGGGTCTTTGTGCCAGAGGGGGGTACTTTGGGAAATATCAGCTTTGTCGCCATTCCCTATAACACCGCCCATCCCGAAGGCGCGCAGGTGGTGGCCAATTTCCTGCTCTCGCCCGAGGCGCAAGCACATATGCAAAATATCCACAATTTGGGCGCATTTTCCGTGCTGGACCCCGCGCGACTGGATGCCGAGGCCGCCGCCTTCTTTGCGGATCTGCCGCAAAGCCCCGCGCTGCCCGATCTGGCGGATTTGGGGCCAACCCTGCTTGAGCCTCATGCAAGCTGGATGACGGCTATTGCCGAGGATTGGGCCACACGTTACGCACGCTGATGGCGCGCGCATTACAGATCATGATTTGGGCCTGTGCGGGGAGTATCCTGCTCGGTCCCATTTTGGCGGGCCTTTGGGTCAGCCTGCGCGCAAGCCTGGGCCTTTTCCCCGCGCTTGGGTCCGTTGATCTGACGCTTGCGCCTTACCGCGCCCTGATGGAGACGCCCGGAATATGGGGGGCGATGGGGCTTTCTTTGCGAACGGGCATCTTGGCAAGCCTGATTTCTTTCTTGCTGGCCCTGATCTTTGTGGCGCAGGGCACTGGTCGGCGCATTTTAGCCCCGCTTTTGGCGCCGCTTTTGGCCGTGCCGCACGCGGCCATTGCGCTTGGTCTTGCCTTTTTGATCGCGCCATCGGGCTGGATCATGCGGGTGATCGCGTGGCCCTTTGATCCGCAAACCCCGCCCGATTGGGCCTTGGTCAATGAT
>JAGYKZ010000057.1 GCA_018401385.1 Roseicyclus sp. | reverse complement strand
CAGCGCGTCTTTGCTGGGGTAATAATGATACAGCAGCGCCTTTGACACAGACGCGGCCCGCGCCACTTGCGCCATTGACGCCTTATCCATTCCCTGTTCAGCAAAGACGGCGGCGGCATTGTCCAAAATACCGCGCTGTTTTTCTTCAAAATCGTTCGCTCGTGTGCGGGCCATTGGCTCTCTCTGTATGGTTTTTTAAGCGAAAAGGGGGCATGTGCGCCTCCTCTATACTGGTTGAGTAGCCGTGTCACCGACCGATCGGTCACTCTTTCGGGCGCCTATTCTTTCGGACGGTAATCCACCAAACGCCGCGCCTTACCTTCGGACCGTGGCACCGATGTTGGATCGCACACCACAACGCGGGTGGAGACACCTACTATCGACTTGATGTGATGCGACAATTCCTTGGCCGAAGCGGCGCGCGCGCCCTCATCGCCAAATTGCGGGCTGCATTCGACATGCACCGTCATGTTGTCCATGCGCCCCGACCGCGACAACTCGATATAGAAATGCGGGGCAAGCCCTTTGCATTTCAAAATCTGCTCCTCGATCTGGGTGGGGAACACGTTGACGCCGCGCAGAATGATCATGTCATCGGTGCGCCCGGTGATCTTTTCCATCCGCCGCATCGACCGTGCAGTGCCCGGCAAAAGCCGGGTCAAATCGCCGGTCCGGTAGCGCACCATTGGCAAACCTTCTTTGGTCAGCGTGGTAAGGACCAGCTCGCCCAGCTCCCCATCCGGCAGCACTGCACCCGCCAAAGGGTCGATGATCTCGGGGTAGAAATGATCTTCCCAGATGTGCAAACCGTCCTTGGTTTCCACACATTCTTGCGCAACACCCGGCCCCATCACCTCGGACAATCCGTAAATATCCACCGCGTGCATATCAAACGCCTGTTCAATTTCCTGGCGCATCGCATTAGTCCATGGCTCCGCCCCAAAGATACCGACCTGAAGGCTGCTTTGACGCGGGTCCAGCCCTTGGCGGCGGAACTCATCCAAGATTGACAGCATATAGGATGGCGTCACCATAATGATGCGCGGCTTGAAATCGTTGATCAGCGTAACCTGACGCTCGGTCATACCCCCCGAAATCGGGATCACCGTACAGCCCAGCCGTTCGGCCCCGTAATGCGCGCCCATACCGCCGGTAAACAGGCCATAGCCATAAGCGTTGTGCAGCATATCGCCCTGCCGACCACCCGCCGCGCGAATGGACCGCGCCACCAAATTGGCCCAGTTATCAATATCGCCCGCCGTATAGCCCACGACCGTAGGCTTGCCGGTGGTGCCCGATGATCCATGCACCCGCACCAACTTGCTTTGCGGCACTGCAAACATGCCAAACGGATAGGTGTCGCGCAGGTCATTTTTCACCGAAAAGGGAAATTTCGCGATGTCGGCAAGCGTTTTCAAATCCTCCGGGTGTATATCATGCTTGATGAAACTGTTGCGGTAAAATGGCGAGTTTTCAAAGGCATGGCGCAAGGACCGTTTCATGCGGTGAAATTGCAGGGCCGCAATTTCGTCGCGCGATGCAATTTCAATCGGGTCCAGCTCTTTTGGGTTCGGGGTCAGGTCTTCCATGGTATCCTCCCTTGGAATGTCGGGTTATTCGGGCAAATGGGTGCCTTTGACGGTGCGGGAATGGCCGCGAAACTCAGCGATATGCACACCGTCTTGGTTGGTCAGGCGCACGTCATAAATGCCGGATCGGCCTTTGCGGGACACCTCGCGCGCTGTGGCGGTCAGGCGGTCGCCGATGCGGCCGGGGGCAAGGTAGGTTACGCCGCAATGCTGTGCCACTACCATTTGGTTATAGCTGTTGCAGGCAAAGGCAAAGGCGCTGTCACACAACGTAAACATATAACCGCCGTGGCAATTGCCGTGACCGTTAGACATGTCTTTGGTCATGGTCATCGACAATGTGGCATGGCCCGGGGCGATGTGGTCCAACGTCATATCAAGCCGCTGGCTGGCGCTGTCATCATTCCACATGGCGCTCGCACTTGCTTCGGCCAACTCTTGCGGCGTCATTTGCGATACGGGCTTCATTTACCTTTAAACTCCGGCTTACGCTTTTCCAAAAACGCGGTGACACCTTCGGCATAATCGGCACTGCGGCCCGCCTGTTGCTGCAAATCGCGCTCCATATCCAACTGCGCATCAAGGCTGTTGGTCGCCGCCGCTTGGATCAAACGTTTGGTCAACCCAAGACCAAGCGGTGGCCCCGCCGCCAGTGATGCCGCCAGCGTTTGTGCCTGCGCCATCAAATCCGCATCCTCCACCGCTTGCCAGATCATGCCCCAATCGGCCGCTTGCTGCGCGGTCACGGGGACTGCGGTCAGGGCCAGTGCCTTGGCGCGGGGTTCGCCCAAAATGCGTGCAAGGCTCCAGCTGCCACCCGCATCCGGGATCAGGCCAATTTTGGCAAAGGCTTGGATAAACTTGGCCGTTTTTGCAGCCAACACAATGTCGCAGGCCAGCGCAATATTGGCGCCCGCACCTGCGGCAACACCGTTTACCGCACAAACCACCGGCTTTTCCAGATCGCGGATCAGCCGCAGGGTGGGATTGTAAAACGTCTCAATCGTGTGGCCCAAATCGGGGGCTGGTCCGCCCTTGCGGGGGTCGCGGTCGCCCAAGTCCTGGCCCGCGCAAAACCCGCGCCCTGCCCCAGTCAACAACACCGCGCGCACCGCATCATCATCATGCGCGCGCTGAATTTGTGCCCGCAAGGCCATGTGCATATCTTCGTTAAAGGAGTTAAGCTTGTCGGGACGGTTCAATGTTAGCTGCAAAACACCCTGCGCCAAATCCACCAGAACTGATGTATTGTCTGTCACAAAACCCTCCTCATTGCATTAACGACCCTCAATCGTAAAAAAACTGTTGCATAGTCCGACCGGTCGGTCAATGATAATTCCAACGGGTTCGATATCACTGGAGGAGGGATGATCGTGACGCAGTTGTTTGACCGACATAAATCTCTTTTGGCGGATGCTGTGCGCGCAGTGGAAACCCGCGAGTTCTGGACGCCTTTCCCAGAGATTCCAAGCGGTAAGATCTATGGCGAGACCGCGAAAGCCGAGGGGCAGGCCACATTCAACGCGCTTTTGGGTCAACCGTTTGATTTGCCCAGCCACCCCGAATCAGCGCGGGTTGGGGGTGAGGTGTCGCCTTGGGGGCTGTGCCTTGCCATCACCTATCCCACAGCCGATGCGCAAACCTTGACCGCCGCGTCACAGGCAGTGGCCGCGCAATGGGCCGCAGCCCCCGTGCAGGCCCGCATTGGCGTTTGCCTTGAAATTCTGACCCGTTTGAACCGCATTAGTTTCACCATGGCCAATGCGGTGACGCATACCACCGGCCAAGGCTTTGCCATGGCGTTTCAGGGCTGGTGGCCCCCACGCCCAAGACGCGGGCTAGAGGCCATTGCCGTCGCCTATACCGAAATGATGCGCGCGCCCCACCATGCGATTTGGGAAAAAACCCCAGGCAAAGCGGTCCCCTTGCGGCTTGAAAAGCACTGGCAACCATGCCGCGCGGCGTGGGTTTGCTATCGGTTGTAACACCTTTCCCACATGGAACAGCTTATCCGGGCCTGTTCGCCAGCTCCACACTCGGCAACCCGGTGATCGTGAAACCGCACCCCGCAGCCATCCCTGGCTCGCTTGCGCTGACTGTGCAAATCGCGCGCGAAGTTTTGCTGAGGCGGATTTGCCGCCAATACCGGGGTGCTGCTGGCCGCCGATGCACTTGGCGCCACCGCCCTTGCCACCGATCCCGCCGTGCGGATCATCGACTACACGGGATCCACCCAGTTTGGTGACTGGCTGCGCGCCCACACCTCCCGCGATGTGCAGCTTTACACCGAGGAGGCGGGCGTCAATTCCATCGCCATCAACGCCACCGATGATTTTGCCGGAATGGCCGCAAATATCGCCTTTTCGCTGGCCTTGTATTCGGGACAAATGTGTACATCGCCCCAGTCGATTTTCATTCCAAAGCATGGCATTGCAACCGATCAAGGCCATAAATCACTGGCCGAAGTTGCAGCCTCCATTGTCGCCGCGATTGACGCTTTGCTGGCCGACCCCGCCCAAGCGGTGGGCATTTGCGGTGCCATTGCCAACCCCGCAACCCTTGCGCGGATACAGGCAGCGCGCGATTTGGGCACCGTTTTGCGCGACACCACCCCCCTGCCGCAAGGCCGCTGCGCCACGCCGTTGATCGTGGCGGTGGATGCAAGCAGCGATGCCTACCGCCAAGAATGTTTCGGCCCCGTCAGCTTTGTTGTGGCGGTTGCAGATGCGCAGGCAGGTATTGAAACCGCCACCCAGATCGCGGCCACCAAAGGTGCCATTACCGCCGCCCTTTATGACACAGACCCCGCCCGCATCGCGCAGGCCGCTCAGGCCTTTGCCACCGCTGGCGTCAATCTGTCCGTCAATTTAACGGGCAACATCTTTGTGAACCAAAGTGCGGCGTTCAGTGACTATCATGTCACCGGGGCCAACCCCGCAGGCAATGCTTGCCTTACAGATTCCGCCTTTATCGTAGGCCGCTTTCGCCTTGCGATGTGGCGACAGCCCAAAGCGGCTCCGCCGCCTGACGAAATCCTTTAAACTCAGTCTCTCGGGAGGAGATATTATGAAACTGCTATCCACAACTGCACTTTCCGGCCTTATGGCCCTTGGCCTTGTCAGCACTGCATTTGCCGAAATCAAAATCGGCGCGTCCGTGTCTGAAACTGGCCCGGCAGCGTTCCTTGGCGATCCACAAACGAAAACCCTGAAGATGATGGTCGATGACATCAACGCCAAAGGCGGCGTGAATGGAGAACAAATCGTGCTGGTCATCTACGATGATGGCGGCGACCCAAACAAAGCCCGCACGTTCGCCACCCGCCTGGTAGAGGATGACGAGGTAGTCGCGATCATCGGCGGATCCACCACCGGTGCGACCATGGCGATCATCCCCGTGGTTGAAGATGCGGGTATCCCCTTTATCTCGCTTGCAGGGGCCATCAACATCATCGACCCAGTCAAACCTTTCACCTTCAAAACCCCGCACACCGACCGCATGGCCTGCCAGAAAATTTTTGAAGATATGGAGGCACGCGAGATCACCAAGATCGGCATGATTTCCGGCACCGATGGTTTTGGCGCGTCGATGCAGGCACAATGCAAATCAGTTGTGGGCGATTACGGGATTGAGGTGGTCGCCGACGAAACTTATGGCCCGCAAGATGCCGATATGACCCCGCAATTGACCAATATCAAAGGAGCGGCTGGAATTCAGGCCGTGCTGAACCCCGGTTTTGGCCAAGGCCCGTCCATCGTGACCCGCAACTTTGCGCAGTTGGCGATTGACCTGCCGCTTTACCAATCGCATGGCGTGGCCTCCGATGGGTTTATCGAACTGGCAGGCGCCGCTGCCGCCGAAGGCGTGCGCCTGCCCGGCACCGCCCTTTTGGTCACCGATCTGTTGGCCGATAGCGACCCGCAAAAAGCCGTGGCAACAGCCTATAAAACCATGTTTGAGGCGCAGACCCGCACATCGGTCGGCACCTTTGGCGGTTATGCACATGACGCGATGTTGCTGATGGTCGATGCCATCACCCGCGCGGGCAGTGCCGATTCCGTGGCAATCCGTGACGCGCTGGAGGCAACTTCGGGCCTCGTGGGCACCACTGGCACCTATACCATGTCGCCCACCGATCACCTTGGCCTTGATCTGTCGGCCTTCCGCATGCTGGAAATCAAAGCTGGCGCATGGACATTGGTGGAATAACCACTGCCCACTGCCAATCTTGGCCCCCGAACCGCGTTCGGTCCGGGGGCCACCCCGTTTCCCCGTACCTTGCCGGAGCACCAAGCCGATGCCCGAACTTATGCAATTCATTCTGTCCGGTCTGACCGTTGGCGCGGTCTACGCGCTGGTCGCACTGGGGTTTACCATCATCTACAACGCGTCAGACGTTGTGAACTTTGCCCAAGGCGAATTTGTAATGCTGGGCGGCATGATCACCGTGTTCGCCCATGGCGCAGGCATGCCGCTGCCACTGGCCGCCGTGATCGCCATCGTGATCACGGCCGGGGTTGGCGTCGCGCTCAACAAGTTGGCGATTGAACCCGCGCGCGGCGCCCCTGTGGTGTCGCTGATCATCATCACTATCGGGGCCTCCATATTTATCCGCGGGGTGACACAGCTGGTGTTTGACAAGCAGCTTCACCGTTTCCCTTCGTTTTCCGGCGATGATCCGATCCATATTTTCGGCGCAACCCTGCTGCCGCAAAGCCTGTGGGTGATGGCGGGCGCGCTGGTGGTGTTCGTGGCGCTGTGGCTATTTTTCACCCGCACGCTGACGGGCAAGGCGATCCTCGCCACCTCGAACAACCGGCTTGCGGCCCAATTGGTGGGCATCAGCACGAATTGGGTGATGACGCTATCATTCGCGATGTCGGCAGGCATTGGCGCACTGGCGGGGGTGTTGGTGACACCGATCACGCTTGTGTCCTATGATGTAGGGATTGCGCTGGCGCTGAAAGGGTTTGCAGCGGCCATGCTGGGCGGTATGGGAAACCCAAAGGGCGCGCTGATCGGTGGCTTCTTGCTGGGCCTGCTGGAGGCGCTGACCGCCGGTTACATCAGCAGCCAATACAAAGACGCTGCCGCCTTTATCGTCATCCTTGCTGTGCTGTTTGCGATGCCGCAGGGCCTGTTTGGCAAGAAAACAACGGATCGGGTGTAGGATGAAACTGTCAAACAAACAGACCGCTTTGGTGGTGCTGGCCGCGTTGATCGCCATCACACCGCTGTTCTTTCCCTCCAGCTATTACTTCCGCGTGGGGTCATTGATTTTCGTCAACAGCATCGCGGTAATCGGCATCGTGATCCTTGCGGGCTATGCCGGGCAAATCAGCCTTGGGCACGCGGGCTTTGCGGGCATCGGTGCTTACGCTTGCGCACTGGCCCCGGTGCATCTGGGGTTGCACCCGGCCTTTGCGGTGGTGTTGGGGGCAATTATTTCCGCAGTCATGGCTTATGTGGTAGGCCGCCCGATCTTGCGGCTAAAAGGCTATTACCTTGGGGTGGCAACGCTTGGGTTTGGCATCCTTGTGTCGATGGTGCTGGCGAATGAGCGTGAAATCACTGGCGGGCCAGACGGGATCCAGGTGCCTGATCTGGGCCTGCGCGCCATCGTGAAAACCATGGGGCTGGACCTAAACAACTCTGAATTTTGGTATATTTTTTCTGGGCTTGCTCTCATCCTCGGGGCGTGGGTCGCGCTCAACCTTTACGACAGCCCCACGGGGCGGGCCTTGCGCGCGCTGCACGGGTCTGAAATTGCGGCACGCACGGTAGGAATTGATGTGGCGCGCCTGAAATTGCAGGCCTTCATCATTTCGGCGGTTTATGCCTCGATTTCCGGCTCTCTTTTGGCGCTGCAAAACAAGTTCATTACCCCCGATGTCGCGGGCTTCATGCATTCGATTGAAATGGTGACAATGGCGGTTTTGGGCGGCGTTGGTTCGGTGCTAGGCGCCATTTTCGGCGCGGCGATCCTGACCATGCTACCGCAACTCCTCACCGTGTTTGCCGAATATGAAATGCTGTTGATGGGGCTGGTGATGATGCTGGTCATGATTTTCATGCGCGATGGGTTGCTACCTTCCATCCTGCGCCGCATCCGGGGGAAAGACGAATGAGCCTTTTGGAAATCAAAGGTCTGGGCATCGAATTTGGCGGATTGCGCGCAGTGCATGATGTCAGTTTCGCGATGAACGAAGGCGAGATTGTGTCGGTCATCGGGCCGAATGGCGCGGGAAAAACCACCTTGTTTAACATGATTTCGGGCGTTTATCTGCCCGGCAGCGGTAAGTTGATGCTTGAAGGCAAGGATGTGACGGGGATGGAGCCGCATTTGCTTGCACGGCGCGGCTTGTCGCGGACTTTTCAAAACCTACAAATCTTTCAGCAAATGACCGTGCTCGACAACGCCATCACGGGCTATCACCTGCAAGAACGCGGCTCGGTCTTGGCAGATCTGTTGAATCTACCCTCCTCTCGGCACCGCGCCGAGGCGGCACGGGAGGGTGCCCAGAAACTGCTGGCCCGCGTTGGCCTAGCCCGTGCGGCCGAGCAAGAGGCGGGCAACCTATCCTATGGTGCGTTAAAACGGCTGGAGATTGCACGCGCGCTGGCCCTGTCACCACGCGTTTTGCTGCTGGATGAACCCGCCGCAGGCTGCAATGCCGTAGAGACCGAAGAAATCGACGCGCTGATCGCCGAAGTTGCGGCCGAAGGTGTCGCCATCCTGTTGGTGGAACATGACATGAAAATGGTCATGCGCATTTCCAAACATATCGTCGTGCTGGACCATGGTGAAAAAATCGCCGAGGGCGACCCCGCCACCGTCAGCCAAAACCCTGCTGTGATCGCGGCCTATCTTGGAACGCAGGAGGCGGAACATGCTGACAGTTGAAGGTTTGCGGTCACGCTATAGCCGGATTGAGGTGCTGCACGGCGTTGATCTGACCGTGAACTCGGGCGAAATCGTAACTGTGGTGGGCGCGAATGGTGCTGGCAAAACCACTTTGCTGCGCTGCCTTTCGGGCGTACAGCCCGTGTCCAGCGGTGCCATCACCTTTCGCGGGGATGTCATTACGGCCGTGCCCGGCTACCGCCGCCTGCGCCGGGGCCTTGCCCAATCGCCCGAAGGCCGCCAGATTTTCACCAACCTAACGGTAGAGGAAAACCTGCGCCTTGGCGCTTTCCTGTTCACCGACGACCGGGTGGAGCGCGATATGGAGGATGCGTTTGTCATGTTCCCCATCCTGCGCGAAAAGCGCAACTTGGCGGCGGGGGGCCTGTCGGGCGGGCAACAGCAAATGCTGGCCATAGCCCGCGCGCTAATGGGTCGCCCAAGTTGTTTGCTGCTAGATGAACCCTCGATGGGCCTTGCGCCAATCTTAGTGCAGCAAATCTTTGACGTGGTGAAGGGACTAAAGGCGGTGGATGTAACCGTGCTGCTGGTCGAACAAAACGCCTTTGGCGCGCTGAAAATTGCGGATCGTGGCTATGTCATGGAAACTGGCAAAATCAGTATGACGGGACCAGCGGCCGAACTGATCGCCGATCCGCGCATCCGCGAAGCCTATCTGGGGATATAAAATGACCGTTTCCATCATCCGTGATGGTGCTGTAGCCATCGTCACCATCGACAATCCCCCCGTCAACGCGCTTGGCCTCGCCCTGCGCCAAGGGCTGTGGGACGCTGTCACTATGCTGAACGCGGACGCCGCCGTACGCGCAGTGGTGCTGATTTGCGCGGGCCGAACCTTTATCGCGGGCGCCGATGTGGCCGAATTTGGCAAACCCCCGGTGGAACCCCACCTGCCCGATCTGGTCGCCCGGCTTGAAAACGCAGCAAAGCCTTGGGTGGCCGCCATCCACGGCTGTGCCCTTGGTGGCGGGCTGGAGG
>JAGYKZ010000056.1 GCA_018401385.1 Roseicyclus sp. | reverse complement strand
GCCGAAGCGGGGCTTGCCTCGACTCCATCTGGCGCTGCGGGTGTGATTGCGGCGGCTTATCTGGGCTATAACTTTCCGCCCGATGCCCGCGTTCTCTGCGTGCTGAGTGAAGGGCCAGAGGATGTCTGATCTGTTCCCCCCCGCTGAATATCACCGCCGCCACAGCGCCATTCAGGCACGCTTGCAGGCGGCAGGCCTGAACGCGATTTTGCTGACCCAAGCAGCGGATATTTTCTATGTCACGGGGTTCTTGACGCGGTTTTGGGAAAGCCCCGCACGGCCCTGGTTTGTGGTGATCCCCGCGACAGGCAACCCGATTGCCGTGATCCCTGAGATCGGCGCGTATCTCATGGGAAAATCTGTGCTCACGGATATCCGAACATGGCCCGCGCCGCACCCCGAAGATGATGGGGTCAGCCTGCTGGCTGAAGCATTATGTGACACTGTGCCCGTAAATGGAAAGATCGGCGTGGCGATGGGGTTAGAGACGCAGCTTCGGATGCCTTTGGGCGATTTTTTTGCACTGCAAACCCGTCTTGCCCCGCGCGCATTTGTGGATGCAACAGATGTGATGCACCGCACCCGCGAAGTGAAATCCGCGCTAGAGTTAGAGAAACTGCGCCAGATTTGCACCATCGCAGATCGTGCCTTCGCTCGTATGGGCGAGATTGCCCGTGTGGGCACCAATCTGGATATGGTCTTTCGCGCCTTTCAAATCCTTCTTTTGGAGGAGGGCGCAGATTGGGTCTCCTATGTGGCGGGCGGTGCGGGGCAGGGGGGATATGGGGATGTGATCTCGCCCGCTGCACCGATACCGTTGCGCAATGGCGATATTTTGATGCTGGATACAGGTGCGGTCAAAGACGGGTATTTCTGCGATTTCGACCGCAATTTTGCCATTGGCACTCCAAGCCCTGAGGCGGCCCGTGGACATCAGATTTTGCAAGATGCGATTTATGCGGTGATGGAGGTGATCCGCCCGAATATTCGCGCCTTGGATGTGCACGCGATGCTGTGCCGCGAGATCACCGCACGTGGCGGCGCGCCTTGTGCGGGGCGTTTGGGGCATGGGTTGGGGGTGACGCTCACCGAATGGCCTTCGCTCACGCTGCACGATCAGACAGTGCTGCCCGCAGGTATGGTTCTCACACTTGAGCCATCTGTTGATCTGGGTCAGGGGCGGATTCTGGTGGCGGAGGAAAACATCGTTATAACAGAACACGGGGCAGAGTTTTTGACCAACCCCGCCCCGCGTGACATTCCAGTTATTTAAGCGTGTTTAGATGCTTGGATAGATGGGGAAGCGCTGGCACAGCGCTTTGACCTCTGCGGCGACCTTCGCCTCGACCGCACTATTGCCATCTTCGCCATTGGCAGCCAAACCATCGACCACTTCCACAATCCAATCGCCCACTTGACGGAACTCGGCCTCGGTGAAGCCGCGGGTTGTGGCCGCAGGCGTCCCCAAACGCACACCTGAGGTGATCATGGGCTTTTCGGTATCAAACGGAATGCCGTTTTTGTTGCAGGTGATGTTGGCGCGCGGGGCCAGCAAGTCCTTTTGCAGATTGCTTTTAATCGCCTCGGCATCAACGAGCATCAAATGCGTGCACATCGAAAGCCGCGCCCCACAGACGATGGCGCGCTCCCCTTCATCAACCCTCCCACTGATCGGCTTTCAAGTCGGGGCATTGGCAATCACTTCCCTGTCTGATAGGGGCCTTGAACCCAGCAGGGCGCAGCGCCCTCGCCGAAGGCCGGCCTCTCCCTCGCGTGGCAATGAGATCATCAATGGTCTGCCCTGATGCCATTACTAGTAAAGATACTCATCTGCAATCTGATCCTCTTCTTCTTGGCGATGTCCCTCACATCGTGGACATACACACACAGGCGGGCCCCTTCCGCGCAGGCTCCTTTGTGCGTGGTGGTGGCCACGGGCGGGTGCAGTGAGGGCGGTACGACCCGATGCAATCAGCTCCTGCTAGAATGCGCATCCACTCCGCAGGTGGCAGCTCCATCAAACGTAGCAATCTCGCATTTTCGCGCAAAATCAATATTACGCGGAATGAATACGCCGACCCGCCCGCGCGATCAACATTTTCGGCTTTCTCTATGTCTGGCAGGCCACCTGGCTGGCAATCGCATCATAGTCGATTTCCAAGTCCGTTGCGGTGCACGCCACGGCTGAACTACTACATCTGATTGGTCGGCGCTTGGCGCCATGGTCGCACCTGCATCATGGCCTGTCATGCCCAAGATCACTGCCAGGGGGTCAGTAGGCGGTGAAAACACCTTGTCTGCTTGGCTGCCTGACCACAAAAAGTGTACATCTGCAAAAAGCTGCACTCAAAAATTTATGGTACACAGGCCCGCGCGCGCGATTGCAAAGGCGTTTTCCTCTCCTATGATATCGACATTAAGCCCACAGCCGCCATGGCATTAGCGCCGACTACCAGATAGCCTTCGGCTATGCATTTATTGCCATCACGATCTTCGAGCGGCCATCACGGCAGCCGAGACAATATTTTCAAGGCGATCACCTGATCTCTCGCTTCTGGCGGCCTAGAACTCGGTAATCGCCAAAGATTTCGTCATGTTCAGGCTCGGCGTAGAAAATCCATCGTCACGTGGCGCCTGCCCTCGGCCTCACCATCGGGCGCGACCAAAAATGACGTGGGCGAGGTGTGTGTGGTTTATTATCATTTGAATGGGTTTAGGCGCAGAATGCAGTCACTGTCGGAGCGGGCAGCGGCGATCCGACGACAGAGTCGCGCCGCTGCGCTGCGTGGCGCAAGCGCCATGGGCAATTTTAGGGGCAATTTTTCGGGGTCTTGTCTTTCGCAAAAGGGCGGAACAGGATGGGCCGAATATGCTGCGCAAAGGTCTAGACGATGGGCAAAGATTTGAGAATTGCGTTTTTGGCCTCCAAAGCGCAATCCGCACAAGAAGCGCAGACCGCGTTATGCGCCACCTATGGCCAGTCCACGCCCGAAGCGGCGGATGTGATCGTGGCGCTTGGTGGTGATGGGTTTATGCTGTCTACCTTGCACAACACCCAACCTTTGGGGCGGCCTGTTTACGGCATGAATCGCGGCACGGTTGGGTTTTTGATGAATGAATATGCCCCTGAGGGATTGATGGAACGTCTGGGGGCCGCAGAAGAAGCGCAGATCAATCCATTGCGAATGCAGGCAAGCCGCGTGAATGGCGAAACGATTGAGGCTTTGGCCATAAACGAGGTGAGTTTACTGCGCGCGGGTCCGCAGGCCGCCAAGCTGCGCATTCATGTGGATGGCAAGCTGAGGATGCAAGAACTGGTCTGCGATGGTGCGCTTCTCTGCACGCCCGCAGGCTCCACCGCTTATAATTACTCCGCCCATGGCCCGATCTTGCCGATTGGTGCAGATGTTTTGGCCATGACCGCCGTGGCCGCTTTTCGGCCGCGCAGATGGCGGGGGGCGCTGCTGAACAAATCATCACGCGTCACCTTCGAAGTGGTTGATCCCGTTCATCGCCCCGTGATGGCTGATGCGGACAGCCTGTCAGTCAGCAATGTGACGCAAGTCGAAATCACCAGCGCGCAAGATGTGACGCACCGTATCTTGTTTGATCCTGGTCACGGCTTGGAGGAGCGCCTGTTGCGCGAACAATTCGTTTGAATTGCGGCATCTCCCCCTTCCATTGCAAATAGTTTAACGTTAAACTAAATTCAAATCAGCCGTTCATGCGGTTTGAGGTCTATTGCATCGCCTGGGTCTGGGCAGGGAATATGGGGGAACAAGATGAGCGATGACAGCAAAGACAGCCTGCGCCAACGCGCCTTGGCGTATCATGAGACCCCCAAACCCGGAAAACTGGAGGTGCGCGCCACCAAACCTTTGGCCAATGGGCGCGACCTTTCGCTGGCCTATAGCCCAGGCGTGGCCGAAGCCTGTCTGGAGATCAAGACAGACCCGGCCAATGCCGAGCGCTACACGGGGCGCGGCAATCTGGTGGCTGTGGTCACAAATGGCACGGCCGTTCTGGGCCTTGGGAATATTGGCGCGCTGGCCTCCAAGCCCGTGATGGAGGGAAAGGCGGTTCTGTTCAAAAAATTTGCAGGTATCGACTGTTTCGATATTGAGTTGAACGAAAGCGACCCCGAGAAACTGGCCGATATCGTTTGTGCGCTTGAGCCGACCTTTGGCGCGATCAATCTCGAAGACATTAAAGCGCCAGACTGCTTTATCGTGGAGAAGCTCTGCCGCGAGCGGATGAATATCCCCGTGTTCCATGACGACCAGCACGGCACCGCGATTGTGGTCGGGGCCGCGGCCACGAATGCCCTGCGCCTTGTTGGGAAATCCTTTGACACGATCAAGGTGGTGTCCACAGGGGGCGGTGCGGCGGGGATTGCCTGCCTCAATATGCTTCTGAAACTGGGTTTGAAGCGCGAGAACGTTTGGCTTTGTGATTTGGATGGTCTGGTTTATCGGGGCCGTGAGGCGGGGATGACCCCGCAAAAGGCCGAATATGCCCAAGGGGATCGTCCAGCCACCTTGGATGACGTGATTGACGGGGCTGATTTGTTTCTTGGTCTCTCTGGCCCTGGTGTTTTGACCCGCGAGATGGTGGCGCGCATGGCGGACCGTCCCGTGGTTTTTGCACTGGCGAACCCGAACCCTGAAATCACCCCCGATGATGTGCGCGCGGTGAAACCCGATGCGATCATTGCTACAGGGCGGTCAGATTTTCCCAATCAGGTGAACAACGTTCTGTGCTTCCCGTTTATTTTCCGTGGTGCTTTGGATGTCGGCCCGCGAATCAATGACGCGGAAAAATCGCCTGTATCATCGCCGCCATGGCCGTACTTTACGACTCGCGCGGAGCCGCCGCTGCCACAAGGTATTTGTGCTGGACCGATTATCTGGTCTTAACCGTTGATCCACGCCAGTGAGTTGGTGACCGCGCTATTGACAGGCCGCCATGGGTTCGGCGTATTAGCGCCGGTGGCTGAGTCTCGCCGCCTATCGCGCCCGGCCGAACAGCGATGTTCCGCTCGCGCTCATCGTCGCCCTGTCTTTGCGCGCGACCGCCACACGCCGCATCGCCTTTGCCGAAGAAGCGTAGCTTGCGGGCCGCTCAAGCCATGTTGGAGGAAACGACCGACACACCGATCCTGATTGGCCGCCCAGATGTCATCGAAGATGCGGGGCCGGCGCGCGGGCTGATCTCCGACCACGCGATTTCGAGATTGTGAACCCCGAAAACGATCCGCGTTATCGCGACTATTGGGAAAGCTATCATAAGGTGATGGAACGCAATGGCGTGACGCCAGATTTGGCGCGTGCGATCATGCGCACCAACACCACGGCGATTGGCGCGGTCATGGTGCATCGCAATGAGGCCGATAGCCTGATCTGTGGCACCTTTGGTCAGTATTTGTGGCATTTGAAATATATCAGCCAACTTCTGGCGCGCGAGGGTCTGCACCCTGTGGGGGCTTTGTCGTTGATGATTTTGGAAGATGGTCCGCTGTTCATCGCGGATACCCATGTCCACGCGCAGCCCACGCCTGAGCAAATCGCCGAAAGCGTGATTGGTGCCGCGCGTCACGTCCGCCGCTTTGGGATTTCGCCAAACATTGCGCTGTGTTCAGGCAGCCAATTCGGCAACCTTGACAGTGACAGTGGGCGGCGAATGCGCGCGGCCCTCGATATTCTCGATGGCATGGCCCTTGATTTTGCCTATGAGGGTGAGATGCATATCGACAGCGCGCTTGATCCCGAACTGCGGGCGCGCATCTTCCCCAACTCGCGGCTTGAGGGTCAGGCCAATGCATTGGTCTTTGCCAATACGGACGCCGCAGGGGCTGCACGCAACATCTTGAAGATGAAAGCAGGCGGGCTTGAGGTTGGACCGATTCTGATGGGGATGGGCAATCGCGCGCATATCGTGACCCCCTCAATCACGGCGCGAGGGCTGTTGAACATATCCGCGCTTGCGGGCACGCCTGTCGCCACTTATGGCTGACAGGCGCCTTTTGACAACCTAGCCAAAGGTGATGCGCAAAAGCGTGAGGAACATCAGCGCGGTCGCACCAAGCGCCGAGATGATCAGCGCGGAGAACCCCCAGATCAACACAGCAGAGGCCACAGCCGATATGACCATGATAATAAGGGCGAATACGTTATCGATTTCGCCCTCGACCACCTCCCGTGCGACCCGTCCGATGACGGGTAAACGATAGGTGATGTGGCGCGTCATGTAGTGGCTTGTGTCTTCGTTTAGGGACATGGTCATGGGGGAGGCTCCTGTTCTGCACCGCTCAGGTAATGGTGGCAGACACAAAAACAAAGGAACGCAGTGTCGCAGTTAAAGCGCCTGCGTCAAAGTCACCTTCTTGCGCAAGCTGTGGTTGTGGGAATAGAAAATTACCCAAGCTTAAGGGAGGTGCCGCATGAGCTACCAAAAAATCTATGAGTATGCCCGATCAAACCCCGAAGGGTTTTGGATGGAGGCCGCAACCGCAATCGATTGGGAGACAGAGCCGTCCCGCGCCCTATCCGATGAAAATGCGCCGCTCTATGAATGGTTCGCCGATGGCACGCTCAACGGCTGTTGGAATGCGGTCGACCGTCATGTGGCTGCGGGCCATGGTGATCGCGTGGCGATTATTCATGACAGCCCCGTAACGGGCAACGTTCAGAAAATTACCTATGCACAGTTGCAAGAACGTGTCGCGCTCTTGGCGGGTGGCTTGCAGGCCAAAGGTGTGACCAAAGGGGATCGCGTAATCATCTATATGCCGATGGTGCCACAGGCGCTTGAGGCGATGTTGGCCTGCGCGCGCATTGGTGCGGTGCATTCGGTGGTTTTTGGCGGCTTTGCCGCGGCGGAATTGGCCGTGCGTATTAATGATGCGCAACCCAAATGCATCATTGCCGCCTCTTGTGGCATAGAGCCGGGCCGCGTGGTCCATTACAAGCCGCTTCTGGATGCGGCGATTGACGAAGCGACCCATAAGCCTGACTTCTGCGTGATCTTTCAACGCGAACAGGAAGTGGCAAGCCTGACCGAGGGGCGCGATGTTGATTGGCATGGCTTCCAACACGGGGTTGAGCCTGCGCCTTGTGTGCCTGTTACGGGCAATCACCCTGCTTATATCCTCTATACCTCTGGCACCTGGGCCAGCAAGAACGTGATCCGCCATACGGGCGGGCATCTGGTCGCGCTGAATTGGTCGATGCGCAATCTATACGACATGAATCCAGGGAGTGTTCTGGGCCGCCTCCGATGTGGGGTGGGTCGTGGGCATTCCCTATATTTGTTATGCGCCCCTGACCTTTGGCGCACCACAATCGTTTTCGAGGGCAAAGCCCATCGGCACGCCAGATGCGGGCACGTTCTGGCGCACGTGATTGTGACCACAAGGTGAAATGCCCATTTACCGCTCCAACAGCGCCGCGCGATCAAACGCAGTAGTCCGATGGGAGCTTCATCGGAAAATATGACATCTTTCCAGCCTTGAATCGCTGTTCTTGGCGGGTGAGCGGGCTGACCCTGACACGATCAATGAGAGCTTAGGCCAAATTGGGGCGTGCCTGTGATCGACCATTGGTGGCAAACCGAAACGGGTTGGGTCATTTGCGGCAATCAACCTGGGTATCGAAAAACTCCCTGTGAAAATCGGCAGCCCTTCGGTGCCCATGCCAGAATATGATGTGCAAATTTTGGACGAGGGCGGGCATATGGGCCTGCGGGCGGAGGTGGGCGCGATTGCGATCAAATTGCCGCTTCCCCCTGGCACCCTGCCATCCTTGTGGAATTTATGAGGCGCGGTTCCACAAATCCTATCTCACGCATTTCAGGCTATTACGAGACGGGCGATGCAGGATACAAGGATGAAGACGGCTATCTTTACATCATGGCGCGCACAGATGATGTGATAAACGTGGCGGGGGCTGCTGTCTACAGGCGGGATGGAGGAAGGTTTGGCCTCCCACCCGATGTTGCCGAATGTGCGGTGATCGGTGTCGCGGATGATCTCAAGGGCAAATGCCGCTTGGGTTTTGTGCCTCAACAAAGGGGCCAGCAAAGCGGCAGGCGATATCGTCTCGAATGTGTAAAATTGGTGCGCGACAAAATCGGGCCTGTGGCGGCGTTCAAGCTTTGCCGTTGTGGTGGATCGCCTGCCCAAAACCCGCTCGGGCAAAGTCCTGCGCGGCACGATGGTAAAAATCGCCAATGGAGAAAGCTACAAGATGCCCGCCACGATTGATGATCCCGCGATTTTGGATGAGATCGCTGTAGCCTTGAAAACCTTGGGCTATCCCAAAGCCTGACCGCCGCAGGATCGAAGATGGAGAAAGGCGGGCTTCGGCCCGCCTTTTCTTTCGCCTTGCGTGTCGTGCCCTTGCAGGACAGATTGAAAGGATATGGCGCAAGGAGCATGGTTCATGCCCGATGAGAGAAAACCTGATCCCTTATTGATTGAGGCTGCGGCGGCCATTCGCCCGCGCGCTTATGCGCCTTATTCGGGCTTTGCGGTAGGGGCAGCGTTGCGCGGGGCAGATGGGCAGATTTACCAAGCGGTAAATGTTGAAAATGCCGCCTATCCCCAAAGCATCTGCGCCGAAGCGGGCGCGATTGCGGCCATGGTTGCAGCAGGTTGCACCGAAATTCTTGAAATTGCCGTGATTGCCGACAGCCCCAGCCCCGTAGCCCCCTGTGGTGGCTGCCGCCAAAAAATGCGGGAATTTGCCAAGGATGATGCGCTGATCACCATGGCGACAACCCGTAGCAGGGCACCGTTGACGATGCGGATGGTGGATCTTTTGCCTGTGGGGTTTGTCAAGTCAGCGATGGAGGAGGGGGGCTGATGTCACAACCGCGCAGCATTTTGGCCAAATTGCGCGAAGGTCAAGACCTAACCGAATTTGAGATGTTCTCATTTGCGCAGGGTCTGGCGGATGGCCGTGTTAGTGATGCGCAGGCGGGCGCATTTGCCATGGCGGTTTGCCTCAAGGGATTGAGCGTGGCAAATCGCACCCATCTGACCCATGGGATGCTCGAAAGCGGCACGGTTCTGGGGTGGTCGCTTGATGGCCCTGTGATCGACAAACATTCCACAGGCGGGGTGGGCGATTGCGTCTCGCTGATCCTTGCCCCTGCTTTGGCGGCCTGCGGGGCTTATGTGCCGATGATCTCTGGGCGCGGCTTGGGCCATACGGGCGGCACGTTGGACAAGCTTTCGGCAATTTCAGGCTTGCAGATTGATTTTGCAATCGAAGATTTGCAGCGGATTGTGGGGCAGGTCGGCTGTGCAATCGTCAGCGCCAATGCCGATATCGCGCCTGCGGATCGCAGGCTTTATGCGCTGCGGGATATCACATCCACTGTGCCAAGCGTTGATCTGATCACGGCGTCAATCTTGTCCAAAAAACTGGCGGCGGGATTGGATGCACTGGTCTTGGATGTCAAATGCGGCTCAGGTGCCTTCATGCAAACCTCAGAAGCGGCGCTGCAACTGGCGCAAAGCTTGGTTGATACCGCGCAGATGGCGGGCTGCAACGCCACCGCCCTTGTCAGCGACATGAACCAACCGCTTGCGCGCGCGGCG
>JAGYKZ010000055.1 GCA_018401385.1 Roseicyclus sp. | reverse complement strand
AAGAGCGATGACCAATGCCCGCAAATCCCCCCCGCCAAGCCGTGCCAAGGCGGTAAAGCCGCAATTGCCCGCTTGCGCCATACCATAGCCAAACAGCAGCCCCCCGATGATCGCCCCTGCAATGGAATAGCTGTTTTGCAGATAGACCGCGCGGCCCAGATCCAGATGGCCGAAATTATGCAGCGCGTGGTTGAGAAAAATCGCAACACCCAACGCGGCCAGCCACAGATAAACGCGGCCCGAATTCTCGCCGTAATGAACCTCTTCGATCATGCCCAATGTGCAGAAACCCGCCAAACGTGCGGCCAGACCAAGCACCAAACCGCCGCTTAGGCCAATCAGCACAATCGCCAATGGCTCACCCAGAATGTCGAGCACGTCCCCTCCCTTCCGCCGCGTTTGGGGTATCGGTTTCCCCGATCCTACCCTTCGGCGCAGAACAACTCGTAAACCAGTTCGATGATCCGCGCTGCGCGGTCATCTGTCAAACGGTAATATATCTGCTTGCCCTCGCGCCGCGCGGTGACCAACCCTTCCAGCCGCAAGCGCGCCAGCTGTTGGGATACGGCCGCTTGGCGCTGTGACAGCAGGGTTTCAATCTCGGTGACCGATTTCTCGCCACGGGTCAGGGCACAGAGGATCATCAAGCGCCCCTCGTGGCTGATCGCCTTGAGCACATCGCTGGCCGATTGCGCATCACAGCGCAATTTCTCCCATGTATCCTCATCCATGGTCGCGCTGAGGTCAGGCAATATCGTGGGCCTGTTTTCCATGAGCATTTTTATTCCTGCCGATATTGGGGCGGTGGCATCCGCTGAACGGGGCGTTTATATCAACTTGCTTGCGCAATCAACTGACCGAGCAAACCCCAAAAGAAATCCTCGCCAGGATAGCCCTCAAGTCGGCCTGTTTCCGCCCCATTTTTAAGCAAAATAAAGGTTGGTGTGTAAATCGCACGCCGATCAAGCATGATATCGGCGGGCAGGGGGGCGTTGATATTGATCAACCGCAAAGGCGCGATTTGCCCCTCAGGGGTAAGCGGGTATTCGGGTCCGACCTCCGCGTGCCAACGCGCGCACCATGTGCATCCATCCGCCTCGATCATCAGCAATTCCAAGTCATCGGCGCTGGCAGGCGCGGCCCACAACCCCAAGGAAAAAACAGCAATGGCCATGCGCGCAATGATTGACTTACGCATATTTCGGTATGCAATATGAATATTTGAATATGAAAGCATGGGAGGCATCATGTTCGATGTAACCTTGGGTGGTGCGTTTATCGCGGGACTGTTGTCTTTTCTGTCGCCTTGCATCTTGCCGATGGTGCCATTCTATCTCAGCTATCTCGCGGGTGTAAGTGTCAATCAAGTCGCAGAAGGGGGCAGTGTGACCCGTGAGATACGCATTCGCGCCGCGATTGCGGCCACATTCTTTGCTGCGGGCATCATGACCGTCTTTGTGGGGCTGGGGGCTTCGGCCTCGATTTTTGGGCAATTGCTGCGGGATTGGTTCGATATCTTGCGCTGGATTGCGGCGGCGCTGATTATCGCGATGGGGCTGCATTTTCTTGGCGTGATCCGCATTGGCATTCTCTATCGCCAGTTTCGCGCGGATGCGGGATCGGTCAGCAATATGTCCTACGGTGGGGCCTATGTGATCGGCCTTGCCTTCGCCTTTGGCTGGACCCCCTGCGTGGGGCCTGTCTTGGCGGCCATTCTGTTCACGGCTGCGGGCACCGATACGGCCAGCCAAGGGGCGACCTTGCTGTTTGCCTATGGTCTTGGGATGACCCTGCCTTTCATTCTGGCAGCGGGATTTGTGGGGCCATTCATGCGGATGATGGGCCGTTTCCGCCGCCATTTGGGTCTGATCGAGAAGATTATGGGTGCCTTGCTGATCGTCTTTGGCGTGCTGATCGCCACCAATGCGCTCAACTATATCGGTCAATGGTTGATCGAGAATTTCGCGTTTTTCCGCTACCTTGGGTGAGGCGGAGTTGAAGGGGGGAAGACAATGAAACTGACAAAATGGATGATTGCGGCTGCGGTCGCGCTGATGCCAATGACGGCCCCTGCGGTGGAGTTGGATGCCGATGGTCTGCACCAAGCACCGTGGATTATGGAGACGTTCCGCGATCTGCGCGAGGATCTGGACGAGGCAAATGCCATGGGCAAGCGTCTGGTTGTGATGATCGAGCAGCGTGGCTGCATCTACTGCACGCAGATGCACGAGGAGGTTTATGTTATTCCTGAAATAGAACAGATGCTGTCGGAGGATTTCTTCGTGGTGCGGGTCAATATGTATGGCAGCACCGAAATGGTCGATTTTGACGGCACAGCGCTGCTGGAGGGCGATATGGTGCGCCGCTGGCGGGTGATGTTCACCCCCACGACATTCTTTTTCCCACAGGAGGTCCCAGAGGAGACCAGCGCCCCTGATGCGGCCGTGGCCATGATCCCAGGTGCCTTTGGTCGTTGGACCACCTTCAATATGCTCAATTGGGTTTTGGAAAAAGGCTATGAGGGCGAGGAGGGATTTCAGGCCTATCACGCCCGAATGCTGCGCGATCAGTTGCCGCAATAGGGGATCCTTGGTTTCGCAACATTATTAAGTGCAAGCAAATTCAAGGACTTGTCCGATTACTAATTCAAAAAAATAAATATGTTGTTGCAATCATAGGGTGAGCTTGTTTACCGTTGCATACAGAGGTGACTGAATCGCCTTAGGGAGGAACTAAAAGTGACGCGCCAACTTATTTTGGCAACACTCCTAGGAGTGTCTGCAAGTGTCGCACACGCCGAGGTTGTGTCGCCTACGGCGGTGGTGGCCAATGAATATGGAGAAATCAGCACCTCTCTCACAGGTGTCGCGGGCGACCCCGTGCGCGGTGCAGAGGTGATGACATCCCGCAGTTTGGGCAATTGCATCGCCTGTCATCAAGTCACGGCATTGGAAGAATTTCCATTCCACGGCGAGGTGGGTCCGTCCTTGGACGGTGCAGGTGCGCGTTGGGACGAGGCCGCGATGCGCGGTATTGTGGTCAATGCAAAAGCGATTTTCCCAGAATCCGTGATGCCCAGTTTTTACAAGGTTGATGGGTTCACCCGTCCAGGGGATGCATTTACCGGCAAGGCCGCGCCAGGTGCGCTTGATCCGCTTTTGACGGCTCAGGACATCGAGGATGTGGTGGCCTATCTTTTGACCCTCACCGACTGATCGGTGACGTGTAGTAAGGAGAAAGATCGAATGTCGCTTACGCGCAGAGAATTTGTTGGAACCAGCCTGACATCGGCGGCGGCTTTTGCGGCCCTTCCGTCATTGTCTTTCGCCGCAACTGCTGATGAGGCAATCGCGGCCTACTACAGGCGGCGCGGCCACATCGGATGCAGGGATCACCTTGATCGCGCCCGAAATTGCCGAGAACGGCTTAACACCGTGCAGATCGAGGTCAGCGCCCCCGGCGCCGAGGAAATCATCATGTTTGCCGCAGGCAATCCAAACCCGAATGTCGCCACATTCAAGTTTGGCCCAATGTCGGGGTCGCAAGCGGCAACGACACGGATCCGCCTTGCAAGTGAGCAGGATGTGGTCGCCATTGCGAAGATGCCTGATGGCAGCTTCCTCAAGGCTGTGTCCAACGTAAAAGTGACCATCGGCGGCTGCGGCGGCTAATAGGCAAAGGGTTAGAGAAATGGCAGAGAATGTAACACCACGCGTGCGCGCACCGCGCGAAGCTTCGGTTGGCGAAGTGGTTTCGGTCCGCACCTTGATCAGCCACCCCATGGAAAGCGGTATGCGCCGCGATGGCGATGGCAATGTGATCCCACGCTCGATCATCAACCGCTTTGTCTGCACCTTTAATGGTGAGGTTGTGGTGGATGTGACGATGGAACCTTCCATCGCGACAAACCCTTATTTCCAATTTGAAGCCAAAGTGATGGAGTCGGGAACGTTCAACTTCACTTGGTATGATGATGATGGTTCGGTTTACGAGGATAGCTCTGACATCACCGTAAGCTGATCTGTTCCATCGCAAGGGAGGGCGAAGGATGACAGGACAAACGAAACGCGTAGTCGTGGCCATGGCGGCATTGGCTTTAACTGCATCCTCACTGGCCGTTTGGGCCGATGAGGATGCAGATCTGGTGGTCAATGGCGAGATCGAAATGGTCGTGCGCACAGATGCGCCCGCCCATCTCGATGGGGCGGTGCGCACGATTTATTCGGGTTGGGTGTTCCGGCAGGATGACACCCAAGCCATGCAGATGGATGATTTCGACAATCCTGGGATGCTGTTCGCAGAACAGGGTCAGGAATTGTTCAATACGGCCATGGGGGCCAATGGCGAAAGCTGCGCCTCCTGCCACACCAATGCCGAAGACCTGACCCGCGTGCGCGCCACCTATCCCAAATGGGATGAGGCGCATGGGGCCGTGCAGACGGTCGAAATGCAGGTTCAGGAATGCCAGACCGAAAGCATGGGCATGGCCGAGGCATGGGGGCAAAACTCGCAAGAGATGCTCAACATGACCGCCTATATCGCGTCTATCGGGCGGGGGCAGGTGATTGATGTGGCGATTGATGGCCCTGCACAGGCGACATGGGACGCGGGGAAGGAGATTTACTACACCCGCTATGGCCAGTTGGAATTGAGCTGCGCGAATTGTCACGAGCAAAACTATGGCAATTACATTCGCGCGGATCACCTCAGCCAAGGCCAAATCAACGGCTTTCCGACCTATCGTCTGAAAAATGCGCGTCTGAATGGCACGCATAACCGTTTCCGTGGCTGTATCCGTGACACCCGCGGCGAGACCTTTGCCATTGGCAGCGATGAATTCATCGCGCTTGAGCTTTATGTCGCCTCGCGCGGCAATGGTCTGACGGTCGAAGGGCCTTCGGTTCGAAACTGATTTGCTGCTGCCCGTCTCGGGGACACTCGGGACGGGCGTTTTGCATCAAAACATATGCAATTTATAGAATGTGAGTGAGAGATATGATCGCACGCCGCCATTTCCTTCAGGCTGCCATGGCAACAACAGCGCTTTATGGGGCGTCTGGCTTTGGCAATTGGGCCAAACTGGCCGCGCAACAAACCCTCACGCAGGAGGATTTGATCGGCACAGCTGGCGCGGGCAATGTCACCTTGATCCACATCACCGATATTCATGCGCAGACCCAACCGATTTACTTCCGCGAGCCTGAGTTCAACTTGGGTGTGGGATCGGCCAAAGGGGTGGTGCCGCATTTGACGGGTGCAGATTTCCGCGCCGCCTATGGGATCACGCAAGGCAGCCATCTTGATTACGCGCTGACCTACAGTGATTTTTCCGCCTTGGCGCAATCCTATGGCCGCATGGGCGGGCTTGATCGCATAGCAACCGTGGTCAATGCCATTCGTGCCGAACGGCCAGAGGCGATCATCCTCGATGGCGGCGATACCTGGCAAGGATCACTGCCCGCGTTGCGCACGGATGGTCAGGATATGGTCGATCTGTTCAATGCGCTTGGGGTCGAGGCGATGACCTCGCATTGGGAATTCACGCTTGGCTCTGACCGCGTGCATGAGATCATTGAAAATTCGCTGCAACCCGCCTTCTTGGGCGCGAATATTTTCGATGCTGAATGGGATGAGCCTGTCTTCGATGATTACAAACTGTTTGAGCGCGGCGGCACCATGGTGGCTGTGATCGGGCAGGCCTTCCCCTATATGCCCATCGCCAATCCAGGCTGGATGTTCCCTGAATACAGCTTTGGCTTGCGCCGTGAACGCATCGCAGAAGTGGTGGAGGAGGTGCGTGGTCTCGGCGCCGAGGTGGTTGTGCTGCTGTCGCATAACGGCTTTGACACGGACCGCCAATTCGCCCGCGATATTCCAGGCATTGATGTGATCCTAACAGGGCACACCCATGACGCGCTGCCCGATGCGGTGCAGGTCGGCAATACCTTCCTGATTGCCTCGGGCAGCCACGGGAAATTCGTGAGCCGCGTGGATTTGGATGTGCGCGATGGCGGGCTGAAGGGCCTGACCCATCGGTTGATCCCGATCTTCTCGGATGTGATCGCGCCCGATCCCACCATGGCCGCGCTGGTGGCGCAGACCCGTGCGCCCTATGAGGCAGAAATGGCCGAGGTGATCGGCACGGCAGGTGGGCTGTTGTTCCGCCGCGGCAATTTCAACGGCACATGGGATGATGTGATCTGTAATGCCTTGATCAGCCAGCGGGATGCGCAAATCGCGCTCTCGCCCGGCTTCCGGTGGGGTGCAAGCGTCTTGCCCGGTCAGGCGATCACCCGTGAAGACATCTTTAACGCCACCGCTATGAGTTATCCGCAGGCCTATCGCACCGAGATGACGGGTGAATTCCTGAAAATCGTGATGGAGGATGTGGCCGATAACATCTTCAACCCAGATCCCTATTACCAGCAGGGCGGCGATATGGTCCGCGTGGGGGGCATGGGCTATCGCGTTGATGTGAACGCCCCCGCAGGCAGCCGCATTTCCGAGATGACCTTGCTGGAAACAGGCGAGGCGATTGACCCCGCGAAATCTTATGTGGTCGCTGGTTGGGCCAGTGTCAATGAAGGCACAGAAGGCCCTGCAATCTGGGATGTGGTCGAGAACCACATCCGCGCCGAAGGCACCGTAAATGTGAACCCCAATACCAGTGTCGATGTTGTCGCGGGCTGAACCCCGACCCCCGCGCGCTTTTTGAAGGAGCTGACATGGCTAAAGACAACTCATTCACCCCATCACGGCGGCAATTCCTCAAAGGGGCTGCTATCACAGGTGGCGCGCTTGCCGCAGGCAAGGTCTATGCGCAGGCCACCCCTGATCCGCTGATCACCGAAATGCAACCTTGGACCCAGTACTTGGGTCCAGGTGTGGATGCCGCCCCCTATGGCGTGCCATCCCCGCATGAGGCCCATGTGGTGCGCCGCAACGTGCCATGGTTGACCGCCGACAGCGTATCATCGGTGAATTTCACACCATTGCACGAGCTGGACGGCATCATCACTCCCAACGGTTTGTGTTTTGAGCGCCATCACAGCGGTGTGGCCGAAATCGCGCCAGAGGATCATCGCCTGATGATCAACGGATTGGTCGATAATCCGCTTGTGTTCACGATGCAGGACATCATGCGCTTTCCGCGGGAAAACCGTGTCTACTTCCTCGAATGTGCCGCGAATACGGGCATGGAATGGCGCGGCGCGCAGCTCAACGGGTGCCAATTTACCCATGGGATGATCCACAATGTGGTCTATACGGGTGTGCCTTTGCGCCTGCTTCTGGAGGAGGCAGGGGTCAAAACCAACGGCGCATGGATTTTGCCCGAAGGGGCGGATGCCTCGGGCATGACCCGTTCGATTCCGATGGAAAAGGCACTGGATGATTGCCTTGTCGCGTTCAAGATGAATGGCGAGGCGCTGCGCCCCGAACAGGGCTATCCGCTGCGTCTGGTGGTGCCAGGCTGGGAAGGCAATATGTGGGTTAAATGGTTGCGCCGCATCGAAGTGGGCGATCAACCATGGCACCATCGCGAGGAAACCTCGAAATACACGGACCTGCTCGAAAACGGACAAGCGCGCCGCTTTACGTGGGAGATGGATGCAAAATCTGTCATCACCAACCCAAGCCCGCAAGCCCCCATCACCCATGGGCCGGGGCCAACGGTGTTGACGGGTGTGGCTTGGTCGGGCCGTGGCACGATCCCGCGCGTGGATGTGACGCTGGACGGTGGTATGACATGGCATCACGCGCGGATGTCTGGCCCGTCTTTGGATAAATCCATGCATCGCTTCTATTTTGAATTCGATTGGGACGGGCGGCCGTTGCTGTTGCAGAGCCGTGCGCATGATAGCACGGGCTATGTGCAGCCCACCAAGGAAATGCTGCGCCATGCGCGCGGCGAGAACTCCATCTACCACAATAACGGTATCCAAACTTGGGCGGTGGACGAAAATGGCAATGCCGAAAATGTGGAGGTCGGATAAGATGAATAAGGTAATTGGTCTCTCCGCAGCCCTGTTGATGGGCGGCGCAAGCCTCGCGTTTGCAGAAAACGCGGCCCCTTCGCGGGATGGTGGCTACGGTCTTGGCCGCACCGCCTTGCCCGAAGAAATTGTTGCATGGGATATTGACGTGCGCCCAGATGGTCAGGGTCTTCCTGTTGGGGCGGGGGATGTCTTCACGGGCGAGGAACTTTGGATTGATTATTGTGCGGCCTGCCACGGTGATTTTGGCGAAGCGGTCGACCGCTGGCCCGTGATCGCGGGCGGTTTCGGCACGCTGGATGGCGAGGACCCGGTGAAAACCGTGGGGTCTTACTGGCCCTATCTGTCGACCGTCTGGGATTATGTCCACCGTGCCATGCCCTATGGCAATGCGCAAAGCCTGACGGCCGATGAGGTCTACGCGATTGTGGCGTACATCATGTATTCCAACAATCTGGTCGATGATGATTTTGAATTGTCGAATGAGAATTTCCTTGAAGTGCGTCTGCCGAATGAAGAGAATTTCTTCATGGATGACCGCGCGGAGGTGGAATTGGCCGAATTCAGCAAAGAGCCTTGCATGGAAAACTGCGCCGAAAGCGTGGGGATCATCAAACGTGCGGCGGTTTTGGATGTGACGCCTGAAACCGAAGGGGGGGTGGCCGTGGTTGAGATGGCCTCCGCCGAAGCGGCGCCAGAGCCAGCCGCCGCCGCTGATACGGGGCCAGACCCTGCCCTGGTGGCTGCGGGCGAGGATTTGTTCCGCTCCTGCCGATCCTGCCATCAAATTGGTGAGGGCGCGCGCAACGGGGCAGGGCCACAGCTCAACGGCATCTATGGCGCGACCTTTGCCCATGCGGACGGGTTCCGCTACTCGCCTGTGTTTGCGGCCGCCCGTGATGAGGGGCGCGTCTGGGATGATGAGGCGCTGACGGGATATCTGATGGACCCGCGCGGCTATTTGCCCAACAACCGCATGGCCTTCCGTGGGCTGCGCGATACGGCTGAGGCCGAGGCGATCATTGCCTATCTGCGTTCCGCAGGAGGGGAATGATATATGCGCCAGATTGGCCGATTTGGTGTCGCAATTGCCTGTCTGACAGCGCTGTCCTCCCCCGCGCTGTCAGAAGGTGATGCAAGTCGCGGAGAGGCGTCCTATCGCCCCTGCGCGGCTTGCCACATGATTGGCGAGGGTGCGATCAATCGTGTTGGCCCCCATTTGGACGGTTTGATGGGCCGCCCCGTGGGCGGCCTGTCCGATTACCGCTATTCAGACACGCTGGTAAATGCGGGCGCAAACGGGGTCACATGGACCGAAGATAATCTGGATCGGTTTCTGGCGGATCCGCAAGGCTATTACCGTGGCACCAGAATGGTGTTTCGGGGCATCACCGATGCGCAAACCCGTGCGGATCTGGTCGCCTATATTGTGCAAGAAGCGGGCAGCTACGACAGCGCCGCCGCGCCCAGCACGGGCGAAGTGCCGCCTGAGATTGCCGCCGTTCTGGCGATTGAAGGGGATTTCGCCTATGGTGAGTATCTATCCTCGGAATGCACCGCCTGTCATGCCAATCAATCGGGCGGAGATATTCCAGGGATCGCGGGGCTTGCGCCGTCAACATTTATTCACGCGCTGATGAGCTATAAAATCGGAGAGCGTGAACACCAGGTGATGACCATGCTTGTCAATCGCTTGGGCGATGAAGAGATTGCCGCCTTGGCGGCATATTTTGCCACTGTCGAATAGGAACGAACAGGACAGGGCAGGCAACCAAAAG
>JAGYKZ010000054.1 GCA_018401385.1 Roseicyclus sp. | reverse complement strand
CGCGCGGCCTTACGCACGCGCGGGCTGACATGGATCGATGACCCATCCAATGAAAACGAAGACTTCTTGCGCGTGCGGACCCGCAAGACGATGGCCGATTTGGACGAAATCGGTTTGGGTATCGACACACTGACCCGCACCGCACAGCATATGCGCCGCGCAGCCGTGGCACTTTGGGCGCGCGCAGCCGATGTTGCCACAAATGTTGTGAGCGAACCCTATCCTGGGATTTTGCGATTTGACTTGGATGGGTTCGAGAAAATCGAAGAAGAAACGCAATTGCGGCTTCTCGCACATGGGATTGGATGCCTCACCCAAGCCCCTTACAGACCCCGCCTGAGCAGCCTTGAGGCTTTGGCAGAGGCCGCTTTTGCAGGACGCGGCGCCACGCTGCAAGGTGTGCAAAGCTTTGTCCATGAGGGCGGGTTGGTCTTGGTGCGTGAATTGCGCGCAGTGGCCGACTATGAAAGCCCCGCCGATGGGGTGGCGGCATGGGACGGGCGTTGGCGCATCAAAGGTCGCCGTTTGGGCGAGGCGCTGATCCGCCCTTTGGGCGCGCAAAGCCTTGCAGCGCTTGACCTTCCCAAGGGGCTACCCAAGGCAGCGTTTCAATCTTATCCCGCACTTTGGGCGGGGCCAGCCTTGGTTGCGGTGCCCTATTTGGCGCGTGAAGGTCTCTGCGCGCCGCTCTATGAAACATCGGCAGAGTTCCACCGATCCATTTTATCGCATTGAAGTCAGCCTCAGCATCCTTATCTTAGAAGAAACGCAAGCGTGCATGATGCGCGACTGTCGCGAAAGCGAGGAGAATTCTCTTGGGCAATGCTCGTAATATCGCCTTTTGGGTCATTTTATTTTTACTGATCCTAGCGCTGTTCAATCTGTTCAGCGGCAACCAGTCATCGGTCAATGCCCGATCGGTGGCCTATTCTGATTTCATGGCACAGGTGGGGCAAGGCACGGTCAGCTCTGCCACGATTGATGGCGAGGCTGTGCAATTCACGACCCCAGAGGGCACGTTTGAAACCACGCGCCCCGCAGACAGCGATATCGCAGCCACCTTGATTGACCAAGGCGTCCGTGTCGATGTGCGGCCGCAGGAGCAATCTGGCTTCATGTCGATCCTGTCTTTGTGGTTGCCCGTTCTGGTGCTGATCGGCATCTGGATTTTCTTCATGAACCGGATGCAAGGCGGCGGTCGTGGCGGGGCTATGGGCTTTGGGAAATCCAAAGCCAAGCTGCTGACAGAAAAGCATGGCCGCGTCACATTTGACGAAGTCGCAGGCATCGATGAAGCCAAAGAAGAATTGGAAGAAATCGTTGAATTTCATGAATCCGCAGAAATTCAGCAAGCTTGGCGGCAAGATCCCCGCGGCGCGCGCTGCTGGTCGACCTCCGGGAACGGGTAAGACATTACCGCCCGTGCTATCGCAGGTGAGGCAGGTGTTCCTTTCTCTCTTCACCATCTCTGGTTCTGACTTTGTCGAGATGTTCGTGGGTCGGCGCAAATAGCGTTCGCGATATGTTTGAACAAGCCAAAAGAATGCGCCCTGTATCGTCTTTATTGACGAGATTGACGCGGCTGGGTCGTTCGCGTGGCGTGGGCTATGGCGGCGGCAATGATGAACGCGAGCAGACCTTAGCTTCTTGTTGAGATGACGGGTTCGAGGCCAATGAAGGCATCATCATCGCTTTGCGGCAACCAACCGTCCCGGATGTGTTTGACCCCGCCCTTCTGCGTCCTGCATGTTTTGACCGTCAGGTGCAGGTGCCCAATCCAGACATCAAAGGCCGTGAAAAAATCTTGGGGTCCGCCCGCAAAGTGCCACTCGGGTCAGAAATGCTGATCTGCGAATCATCGCGCGCGGCACACCAGGCTTTTCGGGTGCGGATTTGGCCACTTGGTCAATGAGGCCGCTTCGATGGCCGCTCGCGTCAATCGCCGCTTTGTGACGATGGAAGATTGAGAATGCCAAAGACAAGGTGATGATGGGAGCGGAACGCCGTTCAATGGTCATGACCGGGAGAAAAAGATGACGGCCTATCACGAGGCGGGCCATGCGGTGGTGGGGCTGAACGTGCCGCAGCACGATCCGATCCACAAAGCCACGATTATCCCGCGTGGTCGCGCCTTGGGTCTGGTTCTCTCGCTGCCCGAGCGCGATCAGCTATCGGTCAGCTACACCAAATACACCTCCAAAATCGCCATGGCGATGGGGGGACGTGTGGCCGAGGAATTGGTGTTTGGCAAAGAAAACGTCACCTCGGGCGCTGCGTCTGATATTCAACAGGTCAGCCGCATTGCGCGCGCCATGGTCACGCAATTCGGTTACGCCGAGGAGCTGGGTTATGTCGATTACGCCAATGAGCAGCAATCCTATCTCGGTTCTTATGGCGGTGGCACGAACCACTCGGCGGCCACACAAAAGATCATTGACGACAAGGTCAAAGAACTGGTCGATCAAGGCTATGAAACGGCCAAGCGTATCCTGACCGAAAAACGCGATGATCTGGAGCGATTGGCGCAAGGTCTGTTGGAATATGAAACCCTCACGGGGTCTGAGATCACCCGTGTGATTGCGGGCGAGCCTTTGAACCGTGGTGATGATGGAGATCATACGGGCACAGGTGGAAGCGCCTCGATCACCGCAATCCCAAAGACAAAGCCACGCAAGCCGCGTAACAATGATGGTGGGATGGAGCCTGAACCCACGCCATAACCTGCGTGATTTTCGCATAAGTTTGACGCCCCCTGAACCAACAAGGTCAGGGGGCGTTTTCATTTCTGCGCGCTCTGCTTCTGGCGCACCACGGCGCGAAAAGGTCGAAAACAGTCCGCGCGATTCAGAATCGTCTCCCTATAGTCGCGCTGAATTCGACTAGTTTTCTCAACCCCAAACTGTGAATGGGACACGCGCATCATGGCCTTCAAAACTGACATCGAAATCGCACGCGCCGCGAATAAACAGCCGATCAAAGAGATTGGTGAAAAGCTGGATATCCCCTACGAGGCGCTGTTGCCCTATGGGCATGACAAGGCGAAACTGTCTCAGGATTTCATCAACAGCCTTGAGGGTCGCAAAAATGGCAAGCTGATCCTTGTTACAGCGATCAACCCCACCCCCGCAGGTGAAGGCAAGACCACAACCACGGTGGGCTTAGGCGATGGTCTCTGCGCCATCGGCAAGAAGGCTGCGATTTGTATCCGCGAAGCCTCGCTTGGGCCAAACTTCGGAATGAAGGGCGGCGCGGCAGGCGGCGGTTTGGCGCAGGTTGTGCCCATGGAAGAAATGAACCTGCATTTCACGGGTGATTTCCACGCCATCACGGCCGCGCATAACCTGCTGTCTGCAATGATCGACAACCATATCTATTGGGGCAATGAATTGGAGATTGACGAGCGCCGCGTGGTTTGGCGGCGCGTTCTCGACATGAATGACCGCGCCTTGCGCGATGTTGTGACCTCACTGGGTGGGGTCTCAAATGGCTTCCCCCGCCAAACAGGGTTCGACATCACCGTGGCCTCCGAGGTGATGGCCATCCTCTGCCTCGCCAATGATCTGGCGGATTTGCAGCGCCGCTTGGGCGATATGATCGTGGCGTATCGCCGCGACCGCAGCCCGATCTACGCACGCGACATCAAGGCCGATGGTGCGATGACCGTTCTGCTGAAGGATGCGATGCAGCCCAATTTGGTGCAGACCTTGGAAAACAACCCCGCCTTCGTGCATGGTGGCCCGTTTGCCAATATCGCGCATGGCTGTAACTCGGTTATCGCCACCAAAACTGCGCTGAAATTGGCCGATTACGTGGTCACCGAGGCGGGCTTTGGCGCGGATCTTGGCGCAGAGAAATTCATGAATATCAAATGCCGCAAAGCTGGCCTTGCACCCGATTGTGTGGTCTTGGTCGCCACAGTGCGCGCGATGAAGATGAATGGCGGGGTCGCCAAGGCCAATCTGGGGGACGAAAACGTAGAGGCCGTCCAGAAAGGCTGTCCAAACCTGGGACGTCACATCGAAAACCTCAAAGGGTTTGGCATACCTGTGGTGGTCGCCATCAACCATTTCTACAGCGACACGGATGCCGAAGTGGCGGCGGTGCAAGACTATGTCAAATCGCTGGGATCCGAGGCGATCTTGTGCCGTCATTGGGCGGAAGGCTCCAAAGGGATCACGGCGCTGGCCACCCGCGTTGCAGAATTAGCCGATAGCGGCTCCGCCGCGTTCCAGACGCTCTATGCCGATGATATGCCACTCTTCCAGAAGATTGAGACCATCGCCAAACGGATTTACCGCGCCGATGAGGTGTTGGCGGATCAGAAAATTCGCGATCAACTCAAAGCATGGGAAGATGCTGGATATCAAAACCTGCCCGTCTGCATGGCCAAGACACAATACAGCTTTACCACAGACCCCAACCGCCGTGGCGCGCCAACAGGCCATTCTTTGCCCGTTCGTGAGGTGCGCCTTTCGGCAGGTGCAGGATTCATCGTGGTGATCTGCGGCGAGATCATGACCATGCCTGGCCTGCCACGGGTGCCATCGGCCGAAAACATCCGCCTCAATGAAGCGGGGGAGGTTGAAGGGCTGTTCTAATCCCTTGCTGCACCGCTTTGGCGGGGGTATCACCCCGCCAAACGCAAACGGGGGTAGATGCAATGAAATCACCACAAGACTGCAAGAACATGGCCGATATCCGTGCCGAAATAGATCGTCTAGACACAGCCTTGATGCAGCTTTTGGAACAGCGGGTCGCCTATATCGATGCAGCAGCCCAAATCAAAGCACGCGATGGATTGCCCGCCCGCCTGAATGATCGTGTGGATGAGGTTCTGTCAAATATCGCGCGTCATGCCGAAAATGCGGGGCTGGAGCCTCAGCCCTATGTCGATATGTGGCGCCTCTTGATCGAAGCGGCGATTGCCCGTGAAGAAGCGTATTTTAAGAAAGGCCAATAAAATGACCGCCAAAATCATCGATGGCAAAGCCTTCGCGGCCCGCGTGCGCCGTGATGTTGCCGCCCATGTGAAGACCATGAAGGAGCGTCATTCCATAACCCCCGGTCTGGCCGTTGTTTTGGTGGGTGATGACCCCGCCAGCCGCGTTTATGTCAAAAACAAGCACGCCTCCACCGTTGAGGTTGGCATGAACAGTTTCGAGCACCGTTTGCCCGCTGAGACCAGTGAAGGGGATTTGTTGGCCTTGATTGCGCGCCTAAATGCCGATCCTGCGGTGCATGGCATCTTGGTGCAGCTGCCCTTGCCCGACCACATCGACAGCGCTTTGGTGATCAATGCGATTGACCCCGCTAAGGACGTAGACGGGTTTCACATCTCGAATGTGGGGCTTCTTGGCACAGGGCAAAAGTCGATGGTGCCTTGCACACCTTTGGGATGTTTGATGATGCTGCGCGACCATCATGGCAGCCTGTCAGGGCTGAACGCGGTGGTCGTGGGGCGCTCCAATATTGTCGGCAAACCCATGGCGCAGCTTTTGCTTGGGGACAGTTGCACAGTCACAATCGCGCATTCCCGCAGCCAGGACCTGCCCGCGATCTGTCGTGGTGCAGATATTCTGGTGGCCGCGGTAGGTCGCCCCGAGATGATCACAGGCGATTTCGTCAAGGCGGGCGCAACGGTGATTGATGTGGGCATCAACCGCATTGATGCGGGCGCTGGCAAAACCCGCCTCGTTGGCGATTGCCATTTTGACAACTGCGCCGCGCAAGCTGGTGCTATTACCCCTGTGCCAGGTGGTGTAGGTCCAATGACTATTGCTTGTCTCTTGGCCAATACGCTGACCGCTTGCGCCCGCAGCCATGGCCTGCCCGAACCTGAAGGTCTTACCGCGTAGCAGCACATCAGCGGCTGTCCAAAACGATGACGCTGCCCCCAAAAGCCCTGCCAAGGCAGAGCATCGGCCAACCCGCCCGTATATGCCCCAAAGGCAGGCAGGATCGGGTGGTGATCCATCAAAAAACGCGGGCCGTGACAGGCTGCGCCCGCGCGCGGAAATGCAGCTTTGGTGGAAAAATAATGGCCCGAAATCTCAAATGCCTCATCCGGCAGACTGGTTTGGGCAATATGGCGCATAGCACGAAAGGCTGGATTCAACTTCATCCAAATGCTCCCAAATAGGTTTACTGGGCCTGCATCGTGATTGCCCAAAACCCAAATCCACCTGCGCCCAGCCATCGGCCCCAAACGGCGCGCGAGATAGGGGATAGATTTCGCGCCGCCTCAAGATCATCAAAACTATCGCCAAGCAAATCACGGTGGCAGGATCATGGGCGGGCTGATTTCCTCGGACAATCCGGGCAAGGGTCTCGGAGGTATCATAGGGCGGCAACAGCCCTGCCCCGCGCCGCGCCATGCGCTCTGCCTTGCCCAGGTGCAAATCCGGAAACGACCAGAATATCCGCCTTCGGCCAATAAAGCGCGCCGCGCCGCGGCCAAAGCCGCTCTGATCCGAAGGTGAATTCAGGTGGTTTTTGCATGGTGATATTGATGCGCCAAGCCCGTCAGGCGAAGACGAAAGCCCTATCAATGGCCAAGCGCGGCTTGCGGCGAGGTGGCGACTTCTTCCTCCAACTTGAGCGTTGATCGGCGGCACCATGCACCAGGGATGCGCCCCGCCTCTAGCAGCAGCGGCGCGGCAAAGGGGCTTACGTGCGACAGCGCCACATGATCGATGCGATCCCCGACACGCGCCAGCATTTCTTCGATACGGCCAAAATCGACCAAACCCCGCAAAGCGTCACGGCGCGTCATCTCCAGCAAGATATGATCGGGGTCATATTTGCGCAAAGTGTCGTAAAGGATATCGGACGAAAAGGCCGCCTGCCGCCCTGTTTTCTTGGCGCCATTCACACTGCGCTCGATCAGGCCAGAGATCAGCGCAACCGCCTTGAAACTGCGCTTCATCACCGCGTTCCCAGACAACCACCCGTCAAATGCCGCGCGCAGCAGATCACCCGCAAACAGTGGCCTTGGGTCGTTTATGGAATCAAGCCCCCAAATCAACGTGGCATAATCATTGGCCACGAACCCCATTGGGGCGAGGCCCATTTGATCCATCCGATGGGTCAGGACAAGGCCAAGGGTCTGCTGTGCGTTGCGCCCAGCAAAGCCATGCACACAAAGATGCGCGCGCCCTTCATGGGGGTATGTCTCCACCAGCAAGCGATCGCGCTGCGGCAGGCGTGAAAGACGCGCCTGATGATCCAACCATTCGCCAATATGCAGGGGCAGACCCGACCAATCACCGCTTTGCAGACGTGCGAGGATACGATCCGAAAGTTGCAGCGATGTTGCGAATTTTACGCCCATGAATGTTGCGATTTTCGGGCGTTTCTGCGGGCTGGGGCTGACCTCAACCACCAATTCGCGCATTCCCTCATAGCGCACGATTTGCCCACCGATGAGAAAACTGTCGCCTTGGCGCAATTGCGCGGCAAAGTTTTCTTCAACCTCGCCCAAGGGCGCGCCACCGCGCCGTTTGGCCATGCGCACTTTTAACCTATCGGTTTCGATAATCGTGCCAATATTCTGGCGGATGCGCGCTGCGGCGCGCGGATCTCGCAAGGCAAGCGTGCCATCGGCGCGCGCGATCAATCGCTGCCACCGATCATAAGCGCGCAGCGCATAGCCACCTGTTGCGCAGAAATCCAAGGTGCGGTCAAACTCAGCACGGGTCACGCCCGCATAAGGCGCGGCCGTGGTAATCTCGGCAAAGAGATTGTCTGGCGCAATGGGACCTGCACAGGCACAAATCAAGATATGCTGGCACAGCACATCCAAACCGCCAGGCCGAATGGGATCATCCTCAAGCCCACCATCCCGCACCGCCTCAAGCGCCGCTTGGCATTCGAGATATTCAAAGCGGTTCGCGGGCAAAATACGCGCCTTGGAGGACAGATCAAAGCGGTGTCCCGCGCGGCCAATACGCTGAACAAGGCGTTTGACCTCTTTGGGTGCGCCGATCTGGATCACCAGATCAACATCGCCCCAGTCAATGCCCAAGTCAAGACTGCCTGTGCAGACGATGGCGCGCAAGCTGCCCTCGCTCATCGCGGCCTCTACCTTGGCGCGGGCTTCGCGTGACAGCGCACCATGATGGATGCCAATCGGCAACCTGTCCTCATTCACCTGCCATAATTCGTGAAAGAACAGCTCCGCATTGGCGCGGGTATTGTGAAAGATCAGCGTGGCGCGGTGGCGCTTGATCTGGTCGTAGACCGCCTGAACGCCATAGCGCCCACCCCCACCCGCCCATGGGGGTGGGATATCTGCATCAAGAATGGCGATGTCTGGCGCAGGACCGTGCGGGGCGATGATGATTTCGGCGCCGCCGTCAGGTGCCAGATAAGCCGCGATTTGAGAGGGGTCATTTACTGTGGCAGAAAGGCCCACACGGGTCATCTGCGGCGACAGACACGCAAGCCGCGCAAGGCACAGCATGAGTTGATCGCCGCGCTTGCTGTCAATTAATGCGTGAATTTCATCCAAAATCACCCGCTTGACGCCCGAAAATAGCCGCTCCGCCTCAGGATAGGACAACAGAAGCGCAAGCGATTCAGGTGTCGTAAGTAAAATCTGCGGCGGATCAATGCGTTGGCGGCGGCGCGTATGCGCGGATGTATCGCCCGTCCGATCTTCGATGCGGATCGAGAGGCCCATTTCCGCAACCGGCACCTCCAGATTGCGTCTGATATCCGCCGCAAGCGCCTTGAGCGGCGAAATATAAAGCGTGTGCAGCCCCTGCTGGGGTGCTTCGATCAAATCGGCGAATGTGGGCAGAAACCCCGCCAAGGTTTTGCCCGCGCCCGTGGGGGCTATCAGCACCTGAGCGCGGGTGGTGGCCGCCAACATGGCCATTTGATGCGGATGCGGCTGCCAGCCGCGCGCAGTGAACCAATCAAAGATTTGGGGAGGCAATCTGTCCATAGCCCGATGATAGGTCGGGCCGCGTGCACGTCCAATCCCAGATCAAATCGCAGCCGCCCCCAAGGCGAGGTATAGGATCAACGTGCCTGCCAAGGCCACGCCCATGGGAAATAATTTACCACTTTCCCAACTGACCCAATTGGGGGTGGCGCTGCGAAGAGCTGGGATTTTTCGCGCGACACGATGGATCATCCATGAGGCCAGCAAAACCCCTGCAAACAGCGTCAGGAAGCGGCCCCCATCACCCGCAGCAATGAACAGCGTCAGCGCGGCGGCAAATTTTGCATCCCCTGCTCCTATCGCCACTGGTCCAACGGTCGACAACACAAACCCCACAGCCAACACCACCACGGCCCAAACCCATCGCATTGCGTAAACCTCAAGCGGCAAGAGAAACAGTCCAGCAACGGCGAAAATAGCGACCAAGATCAGCACAGCAACATTTGGAATGCGCATTTGGCTGAGGTCGGTCCATGTCACGTAAAGGCAAAGCGGGGCGACCAAGAGCAGAAAGACCAAGGCCTCGGTCTGAAGAAGATGTGTCATTAATTGCGAACCCCGCTGTCTAGGGCGCGCTGCGTGGCTACAGCCGCCTCGAAATATTGTGGATGTGTGTCAATCGCCTCGGCCAGAAGGCCGCGCCCCAAGTCAATGCGATCCTGCCTGATGGCCGCTAAGGCCATGGTATATAGAAGCTGCGCGCGCTCCACTTGGGTCATACTGACAAGGGGCAGGGAAAACTCCCCGCGTGCGGCCCGGGCAAGAACCAGATTGTTCTTCGCTGTAAACAAGGCGGGGTCATAGGTAATCGCCTCGGTAAAGAGGCGCTCTGCCTCGTCATTGTCGCCGCGGGTCAGTTTTGAATATCCCCAATTGTTCAGCACAGATGCAGGGCGCATGGTCAGCCCTGCCGCTGTTTCGTAAAAG
>JAGYKZ010000053.1 GCA_018401385.1 Roseicyclus sp. | reverse complement strand
ACATCCGTCGTGCGGAAGTAGAACTGTGGACGGTAATTCGCGAAGAACGGGGTATGACGACCACCTTCTTCCTTCGTGAGGATATAGGCCTCAGCTTCGAACTTCGTGTGCGGCTTCACAGAACCCGGCTTGCACAGAACCTGACCGCGCTCAACACCCTCACGGTCAATGCCGCGCAGAAGCGCGCCGATGTTGTCGCCCGCTTCACCACGATCCAGAAGCTTGCGGAACATCTCAACACCCGTGCAGGTCGTCTTCGAGGTGTCGCGGATGCCCACGATCTCGATCTCGTCACCCACATTGATCACACCACGCTCAATGCGGCCCGTCACAACCGTGCCGCGGCCAGAGATCGAGAACACGTCTTCGATCGGCATCAAGAAAGGCTGGTCAACAGCACGCGCAGGGGTCGGGATGTAGCTGTCAACAGCTTCCATCAACGCGCGGATCGAGTTCTCACCAATCTCCGCGTCACGGCCTTCCATCGCCGCCAAAGCAGAACCCTTCACAATCGGAATGTCATCGCCAGGATATTCGTAGGACGACAGAAGCTCGCGGATTTCCATCTCAACAAGCTCAAGCAATTCCGCGTCATCCACCTGATCAACCTTGTTCATGTAGACAACCATCGCAGGGATACCAACCTGACGGCCAAGCAAAATATGCTCACGCGTCTGTGGCATCGGGCCATCGGCCGCGTTCACAACCAAGATCGCGCCGTCCATCTGCGCCGCACCCGTGATCATGTTCTTCACGTAATCCGCGTGGCCAGGGCAATCAACATGCGCGTAGTGACGCGCATCCGTCTCATATTCCACATGCGCAGTCGAGATCGTGATCCCACGCGCCTTCTCCTCAGGTGCGCCGTCAATCTGGTCATACGCCTTGAAATCACCAAAATACTTCGTGATCGCTGCCGTCAAGGTCGTCTTGCCGTGGTCAACGTGACCAATCGTGCCGATGTTCACGTGCGGCTTGTTCCGTTCAAACTTTTGCTTTGCCATAGCCCTGGCGCCTCATTTTTTGGGGGGCAAAATCTGTGCCCGAGTTCAACACGCGCGCTCGTTACGAGGCTTGAGACAAAAAATCAAGACGACATTCGGCCTATTCAGCCCATGGTTGCAAAGCGGCTCAGGGACCAGGGCGCGGAATGGGGGGCACAGTTGGTGAATCACTTGCGACATCTGCTGTCGCTTCGCGCGCTTCAGGAGCGACAGGATCCACTTCTGCCAAAGGATCGGGGGGGACATCTAACCCCTCAAGAGCAGCATTTGCCGCATCAGGATCAATCCCGAACCACTGCGGATTTTCCAACATCCAAGCCTGCACACGTTTGGCCGCATTGCGGGCAAGGATCTGCATCTGCTCTTCGCCATTGCGGGTGAAGCCAGACCCAAAAACAGTGTCGGGTGATGCGCCCTCAAAAACAGTGATTTGATTGGGGGCATCGTGCAGCTTTACCCCCGCCGCATCATCCCAAACATTGGCGGACACCACCAAAACAGATTTGGGACTGAGCAGCACGGGAATACCAGGCGGCGCAAGAGAATAGGCGTCAATACTCAGCGCGATGTGATAAAGTTTCTCGCCCTCATAGCTGCCAAAGCGGCGATCAATTTCGGACGACAGAACCGCAATCCATTCCTCGGGTGTGGCATCGCGGGAGGGGGGCACTTGCTGCATATTGTCGGCCACGACAATGTTAAACCCAAGTGCAAAATCCCCCATCGGAATTTGTGCCTCACCCATGGGATCAGGTGCGGCGCATCCCAACAGCCCCGCCGCTGCAACCACCATCGCCGTTTTACGCAATGTCAAACTCAAAAATCGCATGACATATCCCCAGCGTTGTCAAAGCGTTTATGTAAAACGGTTATCCCTCGGGAAACCGCGCGGTGCCATCCGCCCTGCCGTGGCCCGTTTGCCAATCCATTCGTCCAATTCCATTTCGGTACGGGTGCGCCCTGCGGGATCAGACCAACTCAACCCATCTGCCAGACGGAACCCACGCGCATCGACCAAACCACCGTCTTTGTATTTCTGCAACCGAACGCCCTTACCACGCCCCAATTCGGGTAATTCATCAAGCGGAAAGATCAAGACTTTGCGGTTCTCGCCCACCACGGCAACATGGTCATCTTCTGCCGCTAGGGAGCGGCACACAACCGCACGCACATCGTCGCGCAGGTTCAAAACCTGCCGTCCCGTGCGGGTCTGCGCCAGTACCTCGTCTTGCGCCACAAGGAACCCATCCCCCGCGTAAGAGGCAAGCAGCAGCTTTACGCCCGCTTGATAGGGGAAGAACGCAAGGATCTCGGCCTCATTCGGCAGATCCACCATCAGGCGCAGCGGCTCACCCAAGCCCCGACCGCCCGGTAGGCTGGAGGCTTGGATCGTGTAGAAACGCCCGTTGGAGGCAAACGCCAAGAGTTTATCCGTGGTTTCCGCATGGAACAGGAAGCGACCTGTATCGCCATCGCGAAATTTCATCTCCGTGCCAAGATCCACATGGCCTTTGACCGCGCGCACCCATCCCATGGCCGAACACACCACCGTAATCGGTTCGCGCTCAATCATCGCCTCAAGCGGCACGTCTTCGATGTCGCCCGCCTCGGCAAAGGCGGTGCGGCGCGCGCCACCTTCGGCGCTTGCGCCAAATTTCTTACGGAATTCGCGCAGCTCCTCCGCAATGCGGCCCCATTGCAAATCATCGGTTTCCAGCAAATCTTCAAGACCTGCGCGTTCTTCCATCAGCGCATCCCTCTCGCGCTGCAATTCCATCTCCTCAAGACGGCGCAAACTGCGCAAGCGCATATTGAGGATCGCATCGGCCTGTGTCTCTGTCAGCTCCCCTTCGCCTGCGGGCGGGGTCAGATAATCCGCCTCCGAAGTGGCGCGGATAAATGTGCGCGACCAATCTTCGCGCATCAAGGCGGCTTTGGGGTCTGCATCATAACGAATGATATCAATCACCCGATCCAGATTGAGGAAGGCGATCAAAAACCCTTCGAGAACCTCCAATCGATGGTCAATCTTGCCCAAGCGATGCTCCGTACGGCGGATCAACACTTCGCGGCGGTGATCCAAGAAAGCGCGCAGCACGTCCTTCAAGCTACAAACCTTCGGCACACGCCCATCAATCAAGACGTTCATGTTCAGCGAGAACCGCGTCTCAAGGTCCGAATTGCGGAACAGCATCCCCATCAGAACTTCGGGATCAACATTGCGCGAACGTGGCTCAAGCACGATGCGGATATCTTCGGTCGACTCATCCCGCAGATCGGCCAGAATTGGCACTTTCTTGGTTTGGATCAATTCAGCCAGCTTTTCGATCAGCTTGGATTTTTGAACCTGAAAGGGAATTTCCGTGACCACAATCACCCATGATCCACGGCCTTGATCCTCGACCTCCCATTTGGCACGCAAACGGAATGCGCCGCGCCCCGTGCGATACGTTTCCGCGATACTATCGCGCGGCTCGACAATCACGCCACCCGTGGGGAAATCCGGGCCTTGGATATAATTCAACAGCGTTTCATCGCGCGCATCTGGGGTTTTGATCAGATGCAAACAGGCCGCAATCAGCTCGTCCAAATTATGCGGCGGGATATTGGTGGCCATACCGACCGCGATCCCACTGGCCCCGTTGGCCAAAAGATTTGGGAATGCCGCAGCCAGAACCTCAGGTTCTGACAAGGTGCCGTCATAATTGGGGCGGAAATCAACCGCGTTTTCATCCAACCCCTCAAGCAAAGCCTCGGCCATCGCGGTCATCCGCGCCTCGGTGTAGCGGCTTGCCGCAGGGTTGTCCCCATCAATATTGCCGAAATTTCCCTGCCCATCGACCAATGGATACCGCAGGTTGAAATCTTGGGCCAAGCGCGCCATTGCGTCATAAATCGCGGCATCGCCATGCGGGTGGTAATTCCCCATCACATCGCCTGAGATTTTCGCCGATTTACGGTGCCGCCGTTCGAAGTTAGCACGCAGTTCGCGCATGGCGAACAAGATACGGCGGTGGATTTGGTGCTTCAACCCATCGCGCGCGTCAGGCAAAGCGCGATGCATAATGGTTGACAGCGCATATTGCAGATAGCGCGTGCCAATGGCACGGCTGAGCGGCTCAACCTCCCGCTTTTCGTCAAAACTGTCACTCTGCTCGCTCATTGCACAAGCTGATAGGCAAATTGCCCCGCCCAAACAAGCACCGCGTGCGCCGATTGGGTGAAATTCTTCCTCGCCTGCCGGATTTTTTGCCCCAAATTCCCAAAATAATAGGCCTGCCCCGTGATCCGCGATTGCGCGTTCTGCGCGCGGCACATAGGCACAGGCTGCGACAGGACAAAGGCAAAGACCATGACGAAATCCATTCTGATCACGGGTTGTTCTTCGGGCATCGGGGCGTGCTGCGCGCGCGGGCTGAGGGCGCGGGGGTGGCGCGTGATCGCAAGTGCCCGCAAAGTGACAGATGTCGAGGCGCTGCGCGCCGATGGGTTTGAGGCGGTGCAGCTGGATTACGCTGACCCTGCATCCGTGGAGGCAGGGCTGTCCGCTTGCCTCGATCTGACGGGCGGCACGCTGGATGCGCTGTTCTCAAACGGGGCGTTCGGCATTCCGGGCGCGGTTGAGGATTTGCCACGCGGTGCCTTAGCCGAAATATTCGAAACCAATGTTTTTGGTGTTCATGACCTGACCCGCCGTGTGATCCCTGTGATGCGCGCGCAAGGCCATGGCCGCATTGTGCAGCACTCATCTATCTTGGGCCTTGTGACGCTAAAATGGCGCGCGGCCTATGTATCGACCAAATTTGCGCTTGAGGGGCTGACAGACACGCTGCGCCTTGAAATGCGCGACACCAATATCTCCATCAGCACGCTGAACACTGGCCCCGTCACCTCGAAAATTCGACAAAACTCCATTCCACATTTCGAGAAATGGATTGATTGGGAAAACTCCGCCCGCGCGGATCACTATCGCAACGGGTTGCTCAAACGTCTCTACGAAGATCGTGGGCCAGACCCGTTTGAACTGCCCCCTGAGGCAGTGCTGAAAAAACTTGTTCATGCGCTTGAGGCATCACGCCCCAAGCCGCGCTACTACATCACCACGCCCAGCTATGTCATGTCGACCGCAAAACGGATTTTACCAACCCGCGCCCTTGATTGGCTGATAGCAAAAGGGTGAGATTGCCGCATCCATCCATTGCCCTCTGGCAAAAATAATTCGCCTCTGAGAAAAACGCCCTAGCTGTGGCCTATCATGGACCGTCACGACCGAAGGGAAACCCGAATGATCAACGACCCGCTTTTTGTAGTTGTCGCCTTGGCCTGTCTGGTTGTGGTGGCCATTCTGTTTCTTGGAATCAATTCCTTTCGCAAAGGCACCGCCGAAAGCGCGAAACAGTCCAATAAATTCATGCAAGCCCGCATCATCGCACAGTTCGTAGCAGTGATTTTGATCGTTCTTTTTGTCGTTTTGCGCGACTAGGCAGCCAATAACAGGGAGCAGACACATGGTCGTATTGAATAAGATTTACACAAAAACCGGCGATGATGGCGAGACCGCCTTGGGCGATGGCAGCCGTGTGGCCAAGCACTCCATGCGTGTGACAGCCTATGGAACGGTGGATGAATTGAATGCCACCTTGGGCGTCGCACGGCTTGAAGCGGACGATGAGATGGGCGCGCATCTGGCCCGCATCCAAAACGACCTGTTCGACCTTGGCGCGGATCTTTGCACCCCAAATATCGAAAAAGATGCCGAGCGGCCCTACCCTGCCCTTCGTATCGTTGAAACGCAGGTAACGCGCCTCGAAACAGAAATAGATGCGATGAACGCCGATCTTGAACCGCTGCGCAGTTTCATCTTGCCTGGTGGCACGGCACTGTCCGCACATTTACATATGTGCCGCACCGTTTGTCGCCGCGCCGAGCGCAATTGCGTGGAACTGGCCACAATGGAATCGGTCAACCCTCTGGCAGTGAAATATCTCAATCGCCTATCGGATTGGTTCTTTGTTGCAGGGCGTGTGGCCAATGATGGGGGGAAGGCGGATATTCTATGGACGCCTGGGGCCAATCGCTGAAGCGCACACGTTACCGCAAACACCCCTTTGAAACCGCGATTCCGATCCAACGCGCCGCGATAGAGCGTCTCATATGCCGCTTTTGGTCTGTTGCAATGCGGAATCAATCATTACAAAAACGGCTAAATTCGGGCGCCATGGTGCTCAGAAGAAATGCTCTAACTGGAGAAACGTGCAGATGAAAGTTCTGGTGCCGGTCAAGCGCGTGATTGATTACAACGTGAAAGTTCGCGTCAAAGCGGATGGTTCAGGTGTTGATCTCGCCAATGTGAAGATGTCGATGAACCCGTTTGACGAGATTGCCGTGGAACAGGCCATCCGCCTCAAGGAAGCGGGCAAGGCCGAGGAAGTGGTGGTTGTATCCATCGGCGTCAAACAGGCGCAAGACACATTGCGCACCGCTTTGGCCATGGGGGCCGATCGCGCCATTCTGGTGCAGGCCGCCGATGATGTGCATCAGGATATCGAACCGCTGGCGGTGGCAAAAATCCTCAAAGCCGTGATTGCTGATGAGGCGCCAAGCTTGGTGATTGCGGGCAAGCAGGCCATCGACAACGATATGAATGCAACCGGCCAGATGCTTGCCGCCCTTTTGGGCTGGAGCCAAGCAACCTTCGCCTCTGCGCTTGAGGTCGAAGGCGACAGCGCCACTGTCACCCGCGAGGTTGACGGTGGTTTACAGACGATCACGGTCAAGCTGCCCGCGATTGTGACCGTTGATTTGCGCCTCAACGAGCCACGCTACGCCTCGCTGCCAAACATCATGAAGGCAAAGAAAAAGCCCCTCGATGAGAAGACTGCGGCAGATTATGGCGTTGATGTCAGTCCGCGCCTTGAAATTGTGAGCACGTCCGAACCTGAAACCCGCAAGGCAGGGGTTGTGGTTTCATCCGTTGATGAGCTGATCGAAAAACTGAAATCCGAAGCGGGAGTAATCTGAAATGGCCGTTCTTGTTTTAGGTGAAGTCGTCAATGGTGCATTGGCTTTGGACGCAACCGCGAAAACCGTGACCGCAGCAAAATCCTTGGGCGATGTCACGGTATTGGTCATGGGCTCTGGCGCAAAATCGGCGGGGGCAACAGCCGCGACCCTCGATGGGGTAAGCAAAGTTTTGCACGCGGATGACGCCAGCCTTGACCACGCATTGGCAGAGAATGCTGCGGCCCTTATTGTAGGCCTGCAGGCAGCTACAGCCACATCTGTGCCCCCCGCCACCACAGACGCAAAACACTTGCCAGCGCGCGGCCGCACTTCTGGATGTCATGGTTTTGTCCGAAGTGATGGAGGTGGTTGATGCCGATACGTTCAAGCGGCCGATCTACGCAGGAAACGCCATCCAAACCGTGAAATCGAAAGATTCCGTGAAGATCATGACCATCCGAACCTCGAATTTTGAAGCGGCGGGCACGGCTGGATCAGCGGCGGTTGAGACCATCGGGGTTGGTGCAGATACGGGCTTGTCTGCTTGGGTTGAGGATAAGGTCGCAGCCTCGGATCGCCCTGAATTGACATCTGCTGGTATCGTGGTCTCGGGCGGGCGTGGCCTAGGCAGCCAAGAACAGTTCGCCCTCATCGAAGGTCTGGCGGATAAACTGGGCGCTGCGGTTGGTGCAAGCCGTGCGGCGGTCGACTCGGGCTACGCACCGAATGATTGGCAGGTGGGACAGACGGGCAAGGTGGTTGCGCCTGACCTTTACGTTGCCGTTGGCATCTCGGGCGCGATTCAGCACCTTGCGGGCATGAAAGACAGCAAAGTCATCGTGGCCATCAACAAAGATGAAGAAGCCCCGATTTTCCAAGTGGCGGATTACGGCCTTGTGGCCGATCTGTTCGATGCGGTGCCTGACCTGACAAGCAAGCTTTGAGCGGCTCAAAATCTCTAATTTACGGCGCCCAAGGTCCCCTTCGGGCGCTGTTTATTTTGGGCTTAAAGCGATGATCTTATCCGCCAATTCATGCGCGGCCCGGTTGTGAATATCAGGGCCGAGCAGGGCACGCGCCATACGCTCCTCCCCCAAACCAAAAAACATTCCACGGGTCGGTTTTTTCTTCTCCGCGCCTGTCGTGACACAGACGGTCAGGGATGCCGCCTGCATGGCAATTTCGTCCAACATGGACTTCGTCACAAACAATGGATCTGGGCCGATTTCTTGGCAAATTCCCGTTTCGGCAGGCGGACGGTGACCGATCCACAAAAGATGGACAGGACAAATCGCGCGGTTCAGCACGCTGCGCATCCGCGCCATCCATGCCATTTTCAGCTCATCCACCACGATCTGGAACCGATCCTCAGATGCCGTCAACAGGGCGTCCAACATATGTCGTGTAAAATGGAAATCCGTGAAATCAACATCACGATAGATCACCCGCATGATATCTGACGCCTGCAAAAAGCGATCATTGCGCCGTGGATGCACCTGATAGAAGCGGTTGGTGATGTGATGCGCACCCGTGATTTGCAACACAATCGCTTCGGCACGGCTCATTGCATCTGCGATTGCAGCATCGCCCAAGATCAATTCAAGGCCTGCATTCATGGCGGCCATATTGGCCACAGGCCGCTGCAAGCGTCCTGCCAAGCGATCTGCAAAGGGTTGCGGGACAAATTTTCCAAATGTTTCCGATCCGCCCAAGCACAACACAAATGGCTTGGAAAAATCCACCTGCGGCCCACGAAACCGCATTTGAGACCCAGCATAGGTCACAAGTTTATAGTCGAGGGGACCATGCCCCATAAAGGCAAAGCTCATTGCCTGCTCCCACCTTGATTCGTCTCACCCATGGACAAGAATGGGGAACGCCTGTTACGAATTCGCTAAATATCAGATTTTAATATATTTTTTGAATATCTTGTGCAGAATTCATCCAATAGCTGATGGTGTTGAATTACGGCTGCGGCACGGTTACGGCTTGTGTCAGGCAGGCGAGGGCTTCTATGCTACGGCGTAAATCGTGACGCGCGTTTCATCTCAAAGGGTCAGCCATGGAAATCAGTAAAATCGGGATTGTCGGCGCAGGTCAGATGGGCAATGGCATCGCTCATGTTTGCGCCTTGGCGGGCTATGAGATTTGGCTCAGTGATGTGGATCAAACGCAATTGGACAATGCCGTAGCCCTGATTGAACGCAACCTTGAGCGTCAAGTCAGCCGCGACAAGATTTCAGCGGCGGAAAAATCAGACGCGTTGGATCGCATCCATGCCACGTTGTCCCTATCGGACCTCGGTCAAACCGATTTGGTGATCGAGGCCGCCACCGAGCGCGAAACCGTTAAACAGGCAATCTTCGAGGATTTGCTGCCACATTTGCAGCCGCATACGATTCTCACTTCGAACACATCATCTATTTCCATCACGCGATTGGCCAGCCGCACGGATCGGCCTGAAAAATTCATGGGGTTCCATTTCATGAACCCCGTGCCCGTGATGCAATTGGTCGAATTGATCCGCGGCATCGCGACCGATGATGACACCTTCAAAGCGTGCAAGGCGGTGGTGGACCGCCTTGGCAAAACTGCGGCCACGGCCGAAGATTTCCCCGCCTTTATCGTGAACCGCATCCTGATGCCGATGATCAATGAGGCCGTCTACACGCTTTACGAGGGGGTGGGCAGTGTGCAGTCGATTGACGAATCCATGAAACTTGGCGCGAACCATCCGATGGGGCCACTGGAGTTGGCCGATTTCATCGGCCTTGATACCTGCCTTGCCATTATGAACGTGCTGCATGACGGATTGGCGGATACCAAATACCGCCCCTGCCCGCTGCTGACAAAATATGTCGAAGCGGGATGGCTTGGGCGCAAAACAGGGCGCGGTTTTTACGACTATCGGGGCGAGACACCCGTGCCGACCCGCTAAGGGGTCGACATAAATCGCGCGTCTGGATTGTCCTT
>JAGYKZ010000052.1 GCA_018401385.1 Roseicyclus sp. | reverse complement strand
CATCGGTGCCGTAGAGCGCGTCATAGAGGCTGCCCCAACGGGCATTGGCCGCGTTCAACGCAAAGCGCGCATTGGTGATGGGCACCACCAATTGCGGCCCCGCCACGGCCGCAATCTCAGGATCCACACGGTCGGTGTCGATCTGAAAATCTTCCCCCTCGGGCAAAAGATACCCAATCTCGCGCAAAAAGGCCTGATAGGCATCGCCATCATGGGGCTGACCGCGGCGCGCGATATGCCATTCGTCAATCTGGCGCTGCAAATCTTCGCGCTTTTGCAACAGGGCGCGGTTCTTTTCCGCTTTGCCGTGCAACAGATCAGAAAAGCCCGTCCAAAACGCATCAGCGCTGATGCCCGTCCCATTCAAAGCACGGCTTTCAATGAAATCTGCCAATACCTGCGCCACTTGCAAGCCTGCGCGCTCTACACGTTTGGTCATGTCTGGGTCTCCTCTCCTAGTGCTGCTGCGGTGCAGCCCGCATCCCTTGCGCTCGCGTTATCTAAAAATCGCCCAAGAGGCAAGCACTGGTCAAAAATTCAGACCAATTACGCGGATTGGCCTTTGGCAGCTTTGCGCGCCGCGCGGCATTTGTCGGAGCAATAGCGCACCGCCTCCCAATCCTTGGCCCATTTGCGCCGCCATACGAAGGGACGACCACAGGTTGCGCAGGTCTTTTGCGGCAAGTCGGATTTGCGTTTCATCTTGGGCATGGGCGAAACCTAGCACGCCTATCCCAACGGGCCAGGGCGGCGCTCTTCGGACAACAGCACATTGGCCTCGACATTCCCAACACCCGGTAAGGTCATAATGCGGCGGCGCAAAACCCGCTCAAAATCGGGCAGATCGCGCGCGATAATGCGCAGGCGGTAATCATAGAGGCCCAAAACGTGCTGCACCGTCAGGACCTCAGGGATGGCGGTCACGGCGCGCTCGAAATCCTCAAGGCTGACGCGGCCCTTGGTGGCCAGTTTCACTCCCAGAAACACGGTCACGCCAAAACCCAGTTTTTCGGCATCCAGATCGAGGCGGCGGGTGGCAATGATCCCCGCATCCGTCAACCGCTTGATCCGCCGCCATGCCGCAGGTTGACTGAGACCCAAACGCCGCCCGATTTGCGCGGCGTTCTGCGTGGCATCCTCTTGCAAGCTCCGCAGGATCTTGCGGTCCAGCACATCCAGATCGATCATAGCGGCAAGCTTTCGCTGTCTTTAATCGCCGCCACGTGCATCAATGCCTCGATATCCGCGATATGGGGCAGGCGCAAAATGCGGTCGCGGTAAATCCCTTGGTAATGCGGCATGGTGCGCGCAATCACCTCCAGACGCACATCAACACGGCCAAGGAAGGTCTGAATTTCTGTCACCTCAGGTACGGCGCGGGCGGCTTGGATGAATTCATCAAAGGCGCGCGGGTTGGTTTTGTCCAGCGAGATACGCAAAGACACCTGCACCGCATAGCCCAGCGCGCGCCAATCAATCACCGCCCGCGTGCCGCGCAAGGCCCCCATGGCCTGCATCCGATCAAGTCGCTTGTAACACGTGGCAACAGGAATATCGGCCAGTTTCGCCACCCGCGCCACGGGTTGATCCGGGTCAGATTGCAAATGGCGCAGAATACGGCGATCCAGATCATCAAGCATGATTTCATCTTATTTTCTATATACACGAATGATCTTATCACATATTTGCCAAATATGGCAAGTTTTCATAAACACTTGCGCGATTTTGATCCCTATACACAACCCAGATGCAACCCGCAGCCAATAAGGAGATGCCCGATGCGCGTTTATTACGATCGCGATTGCGATGTGAACCTGATCAAAGACAAAAAAGTGGCCATTCTGGGCTATGGCAGCCAAGGCCACGCCCACGCCCTGAACCTGCGCGACAGCGGCGCGAAGAACCTCGTTGTGGCGCTGCGCGAAGGCTCCCCCTCCGCCAAGAAGGCCGAAGGCGAAGGCCTGAAGGTCATGGGCATTGCCGAGGCCGCCGCGTGGTGTGACCTCATCATGTTCACCATGCCCGATGAGCTTCAGGCGGACACCTATCGCAAATATGTGCATGACAATCTGCGCGAGGGCGCAGCGATTGCCTTTGCCCATGGCCTGAATGTGCATTTCGGCTTGATCGAACCAAAACCCGGCGTTGACGTAATCATGATGGCCCCCAAAGGCCCGGGCCATACCGTGCGTGGTGAATACACCAAAGGCGGCGGCGTGCCTTGCCTTGTGGCGGTTCACAATGACGCAAGCGGCAAAGCCTTGGAAATCGGTCTGTCCTATTGCTCCGCCATTGGCGGTGGCCGTTCGGGCATCATCGAAACCAATTTCAAAGAAGAATGCGAAACCGACCTTTTCGGCGAACAGGCGGTTTTGTGCGGTGGCTTGGTTGAACTGATCCGCATGGGCTTTGAGACTTTGGTCGAAGCAGGCTATGCGCCTGAGATGGCCTATTTCGAGTGCCTGCACGAGGTGAAGCTGATCGTTGATTTGATCTACGAAGGCGGCATCGCGAATATGAACTACTCGATCTCGAACACGGCCGAATACGGCGAATATGTCTCTGGCCCCCGCATCCTGCCCTATGAGGAAACCAAGGCACGGATGAAGGATGTGCTGACCGACATCCAGACCGGCAAATTCGTGCGCGACTTCATGACTGAGAACGCCGTGGGCCAACCCTTCTTCAAAGGCACCCGCCGCATCAATGACGCGCATCAGATCGAAGAGATCGGTGAAAAACTGCGCGGCATGATGCCCTGGATTTCCGCGGGCAAGATGGTGGACAAGGCGAAGAACTGAGGCGACTTGCCACTGGCATGATCAAAGGCCCACCCCCAAAAGGTGGGCCTTTTTTCTGTCGCCCCATTGCACATGGCCCATGAAGGCGGCAGAACCTGCGGTGGCAGGAGCAGATCAGCATGACAGATTTACGCGTATCGGACGGTCCCACAGCGGCCAATTGGGCCTCTATCTTCGCACTCGGCGTGATTTGGGGCGGCACGTTTATGGTCGTGTCCATCGCGCTTGAGGGTTACGGGCCGCTGACCGTGGCCGCGGCGCGCACCACGTTGGGGGCTTTGGCGCTGATGGGGTTGATGGTCGCGCTGCGCCGCCCCTTGCCCAGCCGCGCCGCATGGCCCCATATCCTGATTATTGGCGCGCTCAATTCTGCGCTGCCCTTTTCCCTGCTTTCATGGGGGCAGCAATATGTGCCGTCAGCCTTTGCAGGGATTTCCATGGCCGCGCTGCCCTTGTTCGTCCTGCCCTTGGCGCATTTTTTCAGCGATGAGAAAATGGACCGCCGCAGGGTCATGGGGGTGTCGGTGGGCTTCTTGGGCGCGCTCACCCTCGTTGGCCCCAATCTGGGTGCGGCCTTCAGCCTTGGCGCATCCCAAGGGCTGGAGGTTCTGGCCCCGTTCGCCTGTCTAGCGGCGACCATCTCCTATGCGATTTCCTCTGTGTTGACCCGAACCTGCCCCGCCGTGGACCCGATTGCGCTTGCGGGAACAACATTGGCTGTGGGGGCAGTGATGATCCTGCCGCCGATGCTGTTGGTCGAGGGGCTGCCCGAGTGGCAGGGCCTTCGTTCAGGCGGGGCCATTATCCTGCTGGGCCTGCTTCCCACCGCGCTGGCCGCGCTGTTGCGTGTTGCCGTGATCCGAAGCGCGGGTGCGGTCTTTATGACCTTGGTCAATTACCAAGTGCCGCTGTGGTCGGTGTTTTTTGGCTGGTTGATCCTATCCGAAGAATTGCCCTTGCGGTTCTTCGTGGCGCTCGCCTTGATCCTGTGCGGGGTTGCGGTCAGCCAGTGGAAAACGGTCATCCGCATTTTTGGTCCCCGCGCCTGAGCGTCAGCAGGGGCGACCAAGGATCAAGATCTGCTCCGCACCGTTGCGCAAGAACCCGAATTCACTGGGGCTGGCAGAAAGGATCGCGGCACGGGCTACAGGATCAGCCAGCATTTGATCCACGCCGCTGCGCAAATCCCCCGCATCGCGCGCCACAGCCTCGGCGCTGAAACAGGCGTCATACCCCGCTTGCGCCATCCGATCCGACAAAGGGGCACCCCCGCCTGAGGCCAGATCAACCGCACGCGCCGCAGCAACACCTTGCAAACGGGGGGAGTGGCGCAAGGGCACGGTCAACCCCGCATCCGCCCGCGCAATCGCAAGAAATGTGCCCACCCGCGCAATCTCAGAGGATTGGCCCAAGGGGAGGCGGCCATCTTGATCTGGGCCTGTGCGCGGCGTGCTTGGCGCGCAGGCGGCAAGCGCTGCAACGATCATCGAGAGGAAAAGATATCTGCGCATCGCCACACCTCGTTCAGCCCGTTTTTTCAGACAAAAGCACCAATGCCGCCTGATGTAAATCGCGATTGGCGGCGGCCAAGACCTGCGCCCACCCGGCGATGGGCGGGCCGCCCTGCCAATTGGACGATGATACCGCCCGCCGCCTCGATCACGGCGATCGGCGCGGCGATGTCATAGGATTGCAATCCCGCTTCGATCACCAACCGGCCTGACCAAGCGCAACCAGCGCATAGGCGTAGTAATCCATCCCATAGCGGGTCAGCATCGTGCGGTCGCGCACGCGCTCGAAGGCGGCGCGCTCTGCTGCGTTGCCAATTTCGGGAAAAGTAGAAAACAGACGCGCCTCGGCCAAGGTTTTGTGCGCGCTGGTGTTCGATCAGCGTCGCCTCTGCGGGCCGCTTAAGCGGTGATGCCCCAAACCGCCCATGAACCGCTCGCCGATATACGGCTGGTCGATCATCCCGAAAAAATCGGCCCATGCAGATCCATCAACGCGATCAGACCCCTAAGTGGGCGTGCCCGTCATATAGCCGCGCGTGCCACTAACTGGGCTTCGGGCACCCATGTCAGGTCCGATTGCCCTGATTTTGGCCCATACCTCGCCCAAGATTGCATCTCTGCGGGCGGCGCGCCTCAAGAATGGCGCGCATGGCGGCTCCCGCCGCGCGATCGGCTTCTGGTCACGATCAAAGCCAGCGCCGATTTGTTTTCTGCCAATAGCGCCGCTTGGCGAAACGGGGCCAAAGTCACCTTGCGCGCAGCATCGGCCAAATCATGGGCCAAGGCCACCAGCTCTGCGGCAAGTTCGGCGGAAAGAGGGTTGGCGGTCATGCTGGTCTCACAATCGGCAGGGTCATTTACCCCGCCCCTGCACTGCCACGCAGAACCGCCTCAGGTCAAGCGGCCGCGTCCGACAGCACCCGTGCCAGATCAAACAGGCGGCGCCGCTGGTTTTCGGGGATCGCATAATAGGAACGGATCAGATCCAAGGCTTCTTTATCTGCCAAAAAATCATCCGTCTGCGCAGGGGCGGTGTCGGCTTTTGCCTCCAAGCCTTCGTAGAAATACTGCACAGGCACGCCCAATGTCTCGGCAATATCCCACAGACGCGATGCGCTGATGCGATTCATCCCCGTCTCATATTTCTGAATTTGCTGAAATTTAATTCCAACCTGTGCGGCCAACTGCTGTTGGGTCATACCCACCATCCAGCGCCGATGGCGCACGCGTTTGCCGACATGAACGTCTACGGGATGTGTCACTTCAGAACTCCTGCGCCTAGCTTTCGTGATCTTCACCAAAGTCGCCACATGAGCGGGGCGAGTGACCTATCACGCGCTCAACCCAAGCGGCACCAGATGCAAGATAGGGCGCAATCAGGACGGGTCAAGAAACCACACATACAACCAGAACCAAATGCGCCAAAGCCGGTCACACAACCTGACATCGGATGGTGTACACTACCGCATAAGGCGACAAACACCTAATAAATTGCTTGTGGCGCTTTGACGCTGCGTGGTTTTCCTTTAATCTGCGCCAGATCATAGGGTTATCGGAATTCAGGAAAGACCATGATGCGTGCTGTGCAACTCTCTGCCCCTCATTGCGCGCCGATTTTGCGCGATTTGCTCCTTCCGATCCCCCAAGCGGGGGAGCTGCGGGTGGCCATCGCCGCCTGCGGGTTGAATTTCGCCGATCTGTTGATGATGGACGGCAGGTATCAAGACACCCCGCCCTACCCGTTTACCATGGGAATGGAGCTGGCGGGGGTTGTCGATGCGCTTGGCGCAGGTGTCACAGAATTTAAGCTTGGCGAGCGTGTGGCGGTGTTTGCAGGGCATGGCGGCTTGGCAGAGTATGGCTGCTTTCCTGCTGCGCGGGCCGTTAAACTGCCTGACGCGATGCCCCTGCGCGTGGCGGCTGGATTTCTCATCGCCTATGGCACCGCGCATTTGGCACTGACACGGCGCGCGCGTCTGGAGCCTGGGGAAACCCTTGCGGTTTTGGGTGCTGCGGGTGGCGTGGGCCTCAGCGCGGTCGAAATTGGCGCAAGCCTCGGTGCAAATGTCATCGCGGTGGCACGCGGGCAGCCTAAGCTGGATGTTGCGGCATCTGCGGGTGCCACCCATGTGATTGACGCGCACAGCCCCGATTTACGGGGCCAATTGCGCGCGCTTGGGGGGGTTGATGTGCTGTTCGACACGGTGGGCGGCACAAGTTTTGACGCGGCCTTTCGCGCCATGCGGCCCGAAGGGCGCATTCTGAGCATTGGCTTTGCCAGCGGATCTGTGCCACAGATCCCGGCCAATCACCTGCTTGTGAAAAACCTAGATGTCATGGGCCTGTATTGGGGCGGATATCTACGGTTCAATCCAGATGTGCTGCAAACGTCCCTTTGCGAATTAATGGAATTGTATGAAGCGGGCGGATTGAAGCCCCATATCAGCGCAAGCTATCCCCTCGAGGCGGTGGCGGATGCGTTGGATGCGCTGCGCCAAGGCCGATCCACGGGCAAGATCATCATCGAGATCACGCCAGAGCAATGAGGCACCGAACGCGATATTGTTCGTGCAGAATGTCGATAGGAAAAAACTATCAATCAATTGCGCGGGTTTTGCACAGCTTTCACTTGAAAAAAAGGCCCCGCTTGCCGATATTAAACACAAGGACGGGTGGTCACGCGCCGCTCGCGACCCCAAGGGGCGGTGTTCCCGCCTCTTTACGGTAATCACAGCCATCTCTGTAGGAGGGATCAATGGCACAATATCAAACGATCCGCACCGCGGCGGCCTCGGCCAATGCAGCAAAGATCGATGAGGGCTTACGCGCTCATATGAACAAGGTCTACGGCACAATGTCGGTCGGCATGGTCATGACCGCTGGTGCCGCATGGGCCATTGGCAGCAACCCTGCCCTGAACGCCATCTTCCGCGATCCAATCACGATGCAGCCCAATATCCTCGGCTGGGTCGCGATGTTTGCGCCGCTGATTATGGTTTTTGCATTCGGTGCGGCGGTCAACCGCCTCTCTGCCGCTGCGGCGCAGCTGTTCTTCTATGCGTTCGCAGCCGTGATGGGCATCTCTATTTCGTGGATTTTCGCGGTCTTTACAGGCGTGTCGATCACTCAGACCTTCCTTGTCACCGCCATCGCCTTTGCGGGGTTGAGCCTCTATGGCTACACCACCAAGAAGGATCTCAGCGGTTGGGGCACGTTCTTGATGATGGGCGTGATCGGGTTGATCGTGGCCTCAATCATCAACATCTTCCTTGGCTCGCCCGCGATTCACTTCGCGATTTCGGTCTTGGGTGTGCTGATATTCGCGGGTCTGACCGCCTATGACACGCAGTCGATCAAGCAAGACTATATCGACCATGCCGTGCATGGCGACCAAGAATGGTTGAACAAATCCGCGATCATGGGTGCGCTGCGCCTGTATCTGGATTTCATCAATATGTTCATGTTCCTGCTGCAATTCTTGGGCAATCGCGAATAATCGGCGACCCCAATGCGAATGATCAAGCCAGCCTTCGGGCTGGCTTTTTTTGCGCCTGTCCAAGCGGAAACGAAAAAGCCGCGCAAAAGCGCGGCTTTGTTCCGTAAACCCAAAGAAAGACGATCTTACTTGATCTTGCCTTCTTTGTATTCAACGTGCTTGCGCACAACTGGGTCATATTTGCGCGCTGTCATTTTCTCGGTCATGGTGCGTGCGTTTTTCTTGGTCACATAGAAATGGCCCGTGCCCGCCGTGGAGTTCAGGCGGATTTTGATCGTGGTCGGCTTCGCCATGGCGTTGCTCCTTGAACGGCGTGAATCGGCGCGATGGATCGCGCGCGAGATAAATCTGTCTGCGCGCTTTTACTGACGGGGCGGCAGGTGTCAACCGAAAAACGGGGAAATCGCCGCCGCAAGCCCCGCCATAATCGCCAAAACGGGAATCATCCCCAACTTAACGCGCCACAGGAGGGCGGCGGCCATTGCGCTCAGGATCACCGCCTGCGGAACCAGGCTGCCCAGATCAGGCAGCCAGACACCGCCCTGACGCGTCACCGTGTCAAACCACACATTAAGCGCAAACCATAATGACAGATTTGCGATCACCCCCACCACAGCCGCCATCACCCCATCAAGGGCGGCTTGCAGCTTGGGCAGCGCGGTCAGCCGATCCACCTGTGGGGCGAATAGAAAAATCCAAAGGAAACAGGGGATGAACGTCACCCAAAGGGTCAACAGCGCCGCAAGCACCGCAGCGCCCCATCCATGGGCATAGAACCCCGCCAGAAACCCCACGAATTGCGTCACCAAAATCAGCGGCCCAGGCGTGGTTTCTGCAAGCCCCAATGCATCCATCATCTGCCCTGTGGTGAGCCAGCCAAAATCCCCCACCACCTCTTGCACCATATAAGCCAAGACCGCATAGGCCCCGCCAAAGGTCACCAGGGCCAATTTGGAGAAGAACAAGCCAATCTCCAGCAAAATCCCTTCGGGGGCGGTCAGATACAGCAGCGCCAAGGGGGCGGTCCACAACCCACCCCAAATCGCCAGATGGGCAAGCGCGTTTGAGGGGCGCGCTTGCGGCAGCTCTGCCGCCGCCGCAATCGGTGTGATCCACCCCATGTAGCCGATCAAAGCGGCCCCCGCGATCACCAGCGGGAAGGGCAGATCAAAGACGAATATGGCCGTGAACGCCATCGCCGCCACCCAAGCAGAAACCCTGCCCTTCAACGCGCGTTTGGCAAGGTTCAGCACGGCCTGTATCACGATCACAATCACAGTGGCCTTGATGCCCAAGAACAACGCATCCACCAAGGGAACATCTTGCGCAACCGCGTAAAGCGCGGCCAAGCCCATGATCACCATGGCCCCCGGCATCACAAACAGCCCGCCGCCGATCAGCCCGCCCAACGTGCCGCGCAAACGCCACCCCGCATAGGTGGCCAGCTGCATCGCCTCTGGTCCGGGCAATAGCATTGTGAATGACAGCGCCGAAAGAAATTGCCGCTCACTAAGCCATCCACGCGCCTCGACCAATTCGCGATGCATCAGCGCGATTTGCGCCGCAGGGCCACCAAAGGACAAAACCCCGATACGTGCAAACACGGCGAAAAGCGCGCCAAGGCTGGGGTCAAGGCTGGGAACAAGCCTGGGAGGCTGTTGATTTTCACTCATCTTGGCGCACCTATGGTCTGGCTCACGGCTATGCAGCGACACTGTGACAGGCGCATGACCATCCGCCAAGCGACTGGTGTCAAACCTCTGGTTTTCTGTGCGTGGCCGCTTGCAGTGCCGCCCCCGCCCCGCTAAACCCGCGCCTGACAGAACAGAAGGGATAAGACGATGTCAATCGACACCGAAACTGCCGCCCGCGTGGCCAAACTGGCCCGCATCAAGGTTGACCCTGCCGAGTTGCCAAGCCTTGCATCTGAGTTCAACGCGATCTTGGGCTTTATCGAGCAGCTTTCCGAACTGGATGTCAGCGATGTTGAACCGATGACCTCCATCACGCCGCAGCGCCTGATGCGCCGTGCCGACGTGGTGACCGATGGCAACCAACAGGCCAAGGTTTTGTCAAACGCGCCCGATGCGCGCGAAGGGTTTTTTGCCGTGCCAAAGGTGGTTGAGTGATGTCTGATCTGAACAAATTGACCATTGCCGAAGCGCGCGATGCGCTGCGCCGTGGCGAAACCACGGCGGTGGAATTGACCAAGGCCTGCCTTGGCGCGATTGATGCGGCAGATGCGCTTGGGGCATTTGTGCATAAAACACCCGATCTGGCCATGACGCGTGCGCGCGCGGCGGATGCACGGCTTGAATCGGGCGATGCGCCCGCGCTGTGCGGTATTCCTTTGGGCATCAAAGACCTGTTCTGCACCGAAGGGGTGGAGAGCCAAGCCGCCTCCAAAATCCTGACGGGGTTCCGCCCTGAATATGAATCGACCGTTTCCGCGCAACTGCGCGATGCGGGTGCGGTCATGTTGGGCAAGCTCAATATGGATGAGTTTGCCATGGGGTCATCGAATGAAACCTCCGTTTATGGCCCTGCCATCAACCCGTGGCGCGCGGCAGGCAGCACCCAGAACTTGACGCCGGGCGGCTCCTCTGGTGGCTCTGCGGCGG
>JAGYKZ010000051.1 GCA_018401385.1 Roseicyclus sp. | reverse complement strand
CCCGATAACGCAAACCTCGACAAAGCCCGCCGCCTGCTGTGGCCGATCAAGAAAAAATACGGAAATTCGGTATCTTGGGCGGATTTGTTCATTTTGGCGGGCAACATTGCCTATGAATCCATGGGCCTCAAAACCTTTGGCTATTCCTTTGGCCGCGCCGATATCTGGCATCCTGAAAAGGATATCTATTGGGGCGCAGAAAAAGATTGGCTGGGATCTGAGCGCTATGCCGAAGATCGCGGCTCCGAGACATTGGAAAACCCGCTTGCGGCGGTTCAGATGGGTCTGATCTATGTAAACCCAGAAGGCGTCAACGGTCAGCCCGATCCACTGCGCACAGCGCATGATGTGCGTGTGACCTTTGCGCGCATGGCGATGAATGACGAGGAAACCGTGGCGCTGACCGCAGGCGGCCACACGGTCGGCAAATGCCATGGCAATGGCGATGCGGCCTTGTTGGGTGCTGACCCTGAAGGCGCAGATGTGCATGAGCAGGGCCTGGGCTGGAACAACCACACCACCCGTGGTGTTGGCCGCAACACCGTCACCTCGGGGATCGAGGGCGCTTGGACCACCCACCCCACCAAATGGGACAACGGCTATTTCCACCTGCTGCTGAATTACGATTGGGAATTGAAGAAATCCCCCGCAGGCGCATGGCAGTGGGAACCTGTAAACATCAAGGAAGAAGACAAGCCCGTTGATGTGGAGGACCCTTCGATCCGCTATAACCCGATCATGACGGATGCGGATATGGCGATGAAAATGGACCCTGAATACCGCAAGATTTCCGAGAAATTCTACGCCGATCCTGAATATTTCTCCGAAACCTTCGCCCGCGCATGGTTCAAGCTGACCCACCGTGACATGGGGCCGAAGGCGCGCTACTATGGGCCTGATATCCCAGCCGAGGACCTGATCTGGCAAGATCCGATCCCCGCAGGTTCCACTGCCTATGATGTGGATGCGGTCAAAGCGAAAATCGCGGCAACTGGTCTGTCCATCTCCGAGATGGTTGCCACCGCATGGGACAGCGCACGCACCTTCCGTGGGTCCGATATGCGCGGCGGGGCCAATGGTGCACGCATCCGTCTGGCACCACAGAAGGATTGGGAAGGCAATGAGCCTGCCCGCCTGCAAAAGGTGCTTGCGGCACTTGAACCCATCGCCGCCGAAACGGGTGCAAGCCTTGCGGATGTGATCATTTTGGCAGGTAATGTCGGTGTCGAGCAGGCGGCCAAGGCCGCAGGTTTTGCCATCACCCTGCCCTTCACAGCAGGCCGTGGCGATGCCACCCAAGAGCAGACCGATATCGACAGCTTCGATGTGCTGGAGCCTGTGCATGACGCCTTCCGCAACTGGCAAAAGGCCGATTACACCGTGCAACCAGAGGAGCTGATGCTGGATCGGGCGCAGCTTTTGGGTCTGACAGCCCCCCAAATGACCGCCCTGATCGGTGGGATGCGGGTGCTTGGCACCAACCATGGCGGCAGCGCGCATGGGGTGTTTACCGACCGTGTTGGTGCGCTTTCGACCGATTTCTTCGCGGCCCTGACCGATATGGCCTATAAGTGGGAGCCGGCAGGGGCAAACCTCTACAATATCGTGTCCCGCAAGACAGGCGAGACCAAATGGACGGCCACCCGTGTGGATCTGGTCTTTGGCTCCAACTCGATCCTTCGGGCCTATGCGGAGCTATACGCACAAGACGATAATGCCGAAAAATTCGTGCATGATTTCGCCGCCGCATGGACGAAGGTGATGAATGCAGACCGCTTTGACGCGGCCGCATAAAACACGCCCATCGTAAAATCAAAACGCGCGCCCTTCCCAAGGCGCGCGTTTCTTTTTGGGGGTCAGCCCTGCATCAACCGCCCCACGCGCCACGCGGGGGCAATCCCCGCAAGCTGGCACATATGCCAGGCCATCACCTGATTGGATGACAGCACCACCGCGCCACTGGCCGCCTCGATCTCGTCAATCACATCCAATGTGCGCAAATTCGTGCAGGACAGAAACACCGCCTCGACCCCGCCCGTGCGCAGCAGGGCGGTTGCCGCCGCGCGCACAGAGGCCGGCGATATCCGCGCAACGCGATGTTCGCGTGCCTCGTCAAATGTGCCAAAGACGGGGGTCTCGATCCCTTCGGCGGCAATCGTGGTGCGCAGACGGGCCGACACCTCGGGCACATAGGGCGATAAAAATGCCAAGCGCGTGATCCCCAAATGCCGACAGGCTGCAACAAGGGCCGTGATCGGTTCGCTCACATGGGTTGCGCGGCAGCCTTCGCGCAGCAACCCCGCCACCCGCTTGGCGCCAATAACAGAGGTGGCCGAAGTGCAGCCATATCCCAAAACGTCAAAATCCAGATGTGACGGCATCAGGGCTGCGGCTCGGCTGAGATGATCTGCCATTTCCGCAAGACTGTCGGAGCTGACGGTGGGGGAACTTGGAACGCGGCTGACATAAAGCGCCACGTCCGTCTGTGGCAGAATGCGGCGCAAATCATGCTCCAAGGTCTCATCAACCTGAAGCACCACCATACCCAAAACGGCCCGCTGCCCCAGGATCGGCCCCATCTCATAGTCAAACACATTTTCCATGGCACGGGCCTGTCGATGGTCACTGTGCCCTTGAGGCTGGGGTATTTTTGCGCAGGGGCCATACAAATCTGCGACCAATCACGGCCATATCGCGCCATATACGCGTGTTCCGTAAATAGTATAGGATTTTCCTATCAATCAGATTTATGATGGAACGGATCACCGTGACTGATAACATCTGCACGCCACCAAGGGGTATGGCTCTGCGGCCCATGACGGTCGCGCCTCCATGCTGCATTGCTGCTTCCCTTGGTGGCAACGCGCCTCAGCCTGTGACAATCGCATAGACGAAGCGCAACGAGACCAGCGCCAGGAATACGCCAAAGGCCAATTCCAAATGCCGCCGCGAGAGGCTATGCGCCAATTTCACGCCCAGATTTGCGGTCAGAATGGTGGTTGGCACAAACAGCGCCATGCCCAAGAAGGACACAAAGCCTATTGCATCCACGGGCAGGCCCGCGCGGCCAAATCCCGAAATCATATATCCGATTGCGCCTGGGACAGAGATCAAGACCCCAATCCCCGCCGATGTGGCCACCGCTTGATGAATCGGGCGACCATAAAGCGTCATGATCAAATTGGAAATCTGCCCGCCGCCGATGCCCATCAAGGCCGAAAGGAGGCCAATCACCCCGCCATAAGAATAAAGCGCAGCCCCTTTGGGCAAATCCGCGCCAAGGTTCCAGGCTTTGATCCCGAAGATCATCTTGAATGCATTGACCCCTGCCACCACCACAAAGACCAATTGAAACACATAGGCTGGGGCAAAGCGCGCCAAAGCCGCCCCAATCAACACGCCCGCCAAAATCGGCAAGGCCCATGATTTCAATAGCGCCTCATCCACGGCACCGCGGGCGCGATGGCCCATGAAAGAGCGGATCGAGGTGGGGATGATAATGGCAAGAGAGGTGCCAACCGCCAAAGGCATCCGCAATTCATCGGGCACACCCGTGAAGCCGAACACCTCGTAAAGCACGGGCACAATCAACGCGCCGCCGCCGACACCGAACAGCCCCGCCAAAACCCCTGTCAACGCCCCTGCCGCAAGCAGCAACACGGCGACAAAGGCGAATTCCGCCGTCATGAAGACTTCCATTTTGTCCCTCTTACTTACGCGGCACGCACAGCCCGTTTTTATGGGGTTCTAAGCGGCATGCAGGTCCCTTGCCAAGCGCAGATAGGCCGCTAAAGACGGCCATCAATCACATAGGCGAGAATCTGCGCCACCTGTGCAGGGGTTTCGGTCACGGCAAGGGCCGCGGCATCCACCTCTTTGAGCGCGTGTTGATGCGCCGCCCCATGCATGACAATCAGGGATTTTCCCAAGGCCGCCGCATAGCCCGCATCAAACGCGGCGTTCCATTGTTTGTATTGCTCCCCAAAACGCACCACCACGATATCAGCATCTGAAATCGCCTTGCGGGTGCGGATTGCGTTGATTTTGGCCCCTTTGTGGTCATGCCAGAATTTCTGATCCTCTGGCCCCAGAATGGTCACGCCACAATCATCACTGGCCGCGTGATCGGTAACCGGTGCTGTAAACCGAACCGAAAGCCCCGCCTTGGCGCAGGCGGCGATAATCTCCGCGCGCCATGTCGTGTGAATTTCACCAGAAAGGTAAACTGTTAACTCCATTGGTTTTCATCCTGTCTCACGGCGCGTCATGCGCTCAATCCTGTGATCTTATCCCAAAGGACTTGGGGCACATCCACCGATGTCCGCCGCAGCCGCCCCTGACCGGGCACACGCGCCCCCTCATCCTCGGCCACAGCCTCAAGCAACCGCGTGATCCGCGCGCCAAACTGGTCGCTGAATGTGCCTGTGTCCATGGCCAGATAAAATTGCCCCAAGCGGTGCGGCGGCCCATCGGGCAGTTTCAGCCCCCCCACATCCAGCGAATTAACAGAGCCCGTCATCGCCGCCGCCAACACCTCCGCCATGATGCCAAACCCCCAGCCCTTATAGCCGCCGGCACTCAAGAGCGCGCCTTGCAAGGCGGCTTCGTCGGTTGTGGGGCGGCCTTCGGCATCCACGGCCCAGCCTAGCGATGTCTTCCCGCATATTTCGCCATGGTGATTTTCCCAAAGCCACAGCCGAAGTTGAAAAATCAAAATGCACCTGACAGCCCCTGCCCATCAGGCACGGACATGGCAATCGATTGCGCCACCGACCCGCCGCTTGCCATTGGGCCAAAAACCACGGGCGAGGCATTATGAACCCGATGCACAGCTTGCCTGCGAAGGATTTGTTCGGTGAAATAACCAAGCGAGGTGCAGGTGTGGCTTTGCGCCACGGCCAACATGGCCACGCCCATCTCGTCAACCAGATCGCAAAATTGATCCTTGGCCGCCGCAAAGGCAGGTTGCGCAAAACCACGCTGCGCGTCCGATAGGATCGCGGCTGTTTTCGGGCGGCTGACCAAGGGCATCACCTGCCCATCGACCCGTCCCGAGGCCAATTGCACACAATAGCTTTCGACATATTGCAGGCCGCAAATCACATTGCCATGCGACTCCGCATGGGCGGTGGCGTGGGCAACCTCACCCGCTTGCCATGCCCCTGCCCCATGGGCCATGAGCGCGGCTTTGGTCACGGTTTCAATCTCGCTGATCGCCACGTGCGCCATGGCAGCCCCCCTTGTGGTAAATCCTTGTCAAAGGCTAAGGGCTTGGCGCAGGGGGCGCAAGCAAGTCCCAAAATGACTGCGCAACAGGGCTGAGATGCGCTGTGCGATTTTTGATTTTACACAGTTCACGGCGGCTTTGCGGATCACTTGGCGCAAAGAAACGCAGGGCGGGGTCTGCCTCGGCCATCGCGGTTTGTGGCAGGATGGTGATCCCGATCCCTGCCCGCACAAAAGCCAATAGCGCAGTGGTGTTGCGCGCCTCGATACGGCAATCTTGCAACCGTGCCCTCACGCTTGGGTGATCCACCAAATCGCAGAGCGGGTTGGCGATCAGCGGCTCATGGATCAAATCCTGCCAATGGGCGCTGCGCCCCTTGGTCATCTGCGCAAATCGCCCATCATGACGAGCGACAATCCCCAAAGGGTCGCTCAGGATGACCTCCGCCTCTACTAAGGGCGCGGCGCTGCTCTGCGGGGATTGCGAGATCACGCCGATATCAACCTCGCCCATGGCCACTTGCGCAATGACGCTTGCCGTGTCGCTGTCACGGATTTCAAGCCGCACATCAGGGCGGGCCTGCGAGAAGGCCAAAACCGCGCGCGGCAAGAGCGTGATCGTGGCCGAAGGCACCGCCATGACCCGCACCGTGCCCGCCAGTGAGCGCGCATGGCGCGCGATGGCATCCAGGCTGCGGGTATAGGAATTGGTGGCGCGCCGCGCCTCCTCCAGCACAAGACGCCCCAAGGGGGTCAGGCGGTTCTTGCGATCCGTCTCGAACAAAGGCGCGCCCAACTGCGCCTCAAGCTGCGACAGGGCCATGGACAGGGCCGAGGGCGTGCGCCCCAATTTCTGCGCAGCAAGCGCCAAGGCCCCCTCTTCGGCCACGGCCAAAAACACACGCAACATCTCAAGCTTGATCATTATTTCAGAATTCGTGAAATTTGTTTCAATTCTTTGAGATTGCCTGAATTGTTATCCCCTGTCTAGGCTGACCATAGTCTATCAAAGACAGCACAAGGGGCATCGGGGCAATGCAGGGCCAGAACCACATCAACGGCACATGGCGCGATGGCGTTGGTCATATTGTCAATATCAATCCTTCGGACACCCACGATGTAATCGGCCAATTCGCCCAAGCCAGCGGTGATGATCTATCCGAGGCACTGGCCGCTGCGCGGCGCGCGCAGGCCGAATGGTGGGCGATGGGGATCGAGGCACGGCACAATGTGCTGATGGCCATCGGCACCGAGATGATGGCGCGGGCCGATGAACTGGGCGAGATGATCTCGCGCGAGGAGGGAAAACCCCGCGCCGAAGGTCGTGGGGAGGCCTATCGCGCGGGTCAATTCTTTACCTATTTTGCGGCAGAGGCGCTGCGCAATCAAGGTGACCATGCCGAAAGCGTGCGCGGCGGCATTGAGGTGGATGTGCGCCGCGAACCTGTGGGCGTGGTGGCGATTATCAGCCCGTGGAATTTTCCGCTTGCAACGCCCGCGTGGAAAATCGCGCCTGCGCTGGCCTTTGGCAATGCGGTGATCTGGAAACCCGCAAACCTGACACCTGCAAGCGCGGTGATGCTGACCGAGATTATCGCCCGCCAGAACATTCCTACGGGTCTGTTCAACTTGCTCATGGGCGCAGGCGGCACCATTGGTCAGGCCTTGGTCGAAAGCGCGGCGGTGGATGCGATCAGCTTTACAGGCTCTGTTCCCGTGGGCCGCGCCATCGCCGCCTCGGCCATTTCCAACATGACCAAGCTGCAAATGGAGATGGGATCAAAGAACCCGATGCTGGTGATGGAGGATTGCGATCTGGATCTGGCCGTAACGCATAGTGTCAACGCGGCTTTCGGGGGCACAGGCCAGAAATGCACTGCGGCTTCGCGCCTGATTGTGCACGAGAAAATCCATGATGTTTTTGTCGAAAAACTGGTCGCGTCCACGGAAAAGCTGGTGGTTGGCCCTGCCCTCGACCCTGCCACGCAAATCGGCCCCGTGGTCAGCCAAGCCCAACTGGACAGCAATCTTGATTATATCACCCTCGGTCAATCCGAAGGGGCCACGCTGCTCTGTGGCGGAACCCGTGTTGAGGCCGAAAGCATAGGCTATTTCATGCGCCCTGCGATCTTTGCCAACACGCGCAATGAGATGCGGATCAACCGCGAAGAAATGTTTGCCCCCATCACATCGGTGATCAAAGCGGGCAGTTATGCCGAAGCTTTGGCCATCGCCAATGACAGCGAATTTGGCCTCACAGCGGGGATCATGACCAAAAGCCTTGCCCGTGCCGCACATTTCCGCGCGCATATGCGGGCGGGCTGCGTGATGGTGAACTTGCCCACCGCGGGGACAGATTACCATGTGCCCTTCGGGGGGCGCGGGGCGTCCTCTTACGGGCCGCGCGAACAAGGCCGCTATGCGGCCGAGTTTTACACCACGGTCAAAACCGCCTACCTTGGGGTGACGGGGGATTTGGAATGAGTGAAACAGCTGCGTTGCATCCCGTAGAAAACCCGCTGATTGACGGGCTGCAATATGCCAATTGGTCAGAAAAGATCTTTCGCCAAATGCGCGAAGGCGGGGTGGATGCGGTGCACGTCACCATCACCTATCACGAGAATTTTCGCGAAACGGTTCTGAATATCGAAAAGTGGAACCGCTGGTTCGAGACCTATCCCGATCTGATCTTTCAAGGGTTTGACTCAAGCGATATCACCCGCGCCCGTGCAACGGGGCGCACGGCGATTTTCTTTGGGTCGCAAAACCCGTCTTGCATGGAGGACGACATTGGATTGGTCGAGGTGCTGCACCGATTGGGTCTGCGCTTTATGCAACTGACCTATAACAACCAATCCCTGCTCGCCACGGGCTGCTACGAGGCGGAGGATACGGGCCTCACCCGTATGGGGCGCGAGGTGGTGACCGAGATGAACCGCGTGGGTCTGGTCATCGACATGAGCCATTCGGGCGAACGCTCCACCTTTGAGGCGATGGAGCACTCCACCCGCCCCATTGCCATCACCCATGCCAATCTCGCCAGTTGGCATCCTGCCTTGCGCAACAAATCCGATGATCTTTTGCGCGCCCTTGGTCAATCGGGGGGGATGCTTGGCTTCTCTGCCTATCCGCATCACCTCAAAGACGGCAGCGATTGCAGCGTGCAAAGCTTCTGCGACATGATCGCGCGCGCGGCCGATTTGATGGGGGTGGACCAGATCGGCATCGGAACGGATCTGTGCCAAGATCAGCCCGACAGCGTGGTGGAATGGATGCGGGTCGGGCGTTGGACAAAGCGCATCGATTACGGCGAGGGCAGCGCGGCGCAGGCGGGCTTTCCGCCGATGCCCAAGTTTTTCAAGGACAACCGCGATTTTGGGCCTCTGGCCGCGGGGCTGCGCGCGGCGGGGTTTGATGCGGGCAATATTGCCGCCATCATGGGGGGGAATTGGCAACGCTTCTTTGCCCATAGCTTTGCCCCGATATGCGCGGCATCGCGCAACGCAAGGGCCGCAGAATGAATCTGGGCCACGCGCCCCATATCATGGGCCTTGCCCCCATCGCCTTGCGCGCAGCTGATCGTTATGCGGCTTGCGCGATGGGAGCGGCCCACCCCACCCGCCTGTCCTTCCTGCGCAGCCTTCGCTGCGCCGCGCCCAAGCGAGGGTTGGCGCTATGAGCGGCGGGTGTTTGATCGATGCGCGCGGCGTGGATACGCGCTCTATTGCCTGCACGCACCACAGCGCAGCTATAGCTCTGTCGCCTTCTCCCATGACCTGCCGGCCGATCAACGCTCGGACCGCGTGATTGCCACGGCATGGGACGCGACATTCGCGCCGTTTGACGGCATCCCCACCGCAGAAGATATCGCAAGACTGCGCGCCAATGTGCCACAGCAAAGCAGGGCGCATCAGCCCGCGCGAACTCTCCCTTAGCCGCGCCAATCGTTCAGTTCGGTTGTTCGATCATGTCGTGGCGCGCTTGGCCACAGGACAGCAGCCAGACCGCAGCGCGCTTGATGAGGTGGGCTATCTGATGTGGACAACCGCCGTTTACGGCGCGTCCAAATTCGGGGCTGCCGAGAATGCCGACACGCCGAGCGGCGAATTATGTGCCCCGTTTCAAGCGGAGATGATGTCGGTTTGGCTGACCCGCCGCTTTACCATTGATCTGGTCAACCATCTGGCCCGCGCGCAGGGTGGTGACGCAGCAGCCACCCTTGCGCCCGAATTGTCCCGTGGCCTTGGGGTCGGCAATTCCACTGGGCTTGGCATGGCCCCTTTCTTGGTGCGCCACCCCGCGCTTTTGGATGCATGGGTGGGGGTGCGCGAAACCGCGCTTGCACGGGTGCGCGGGCAAAAATCCATGACCGATCAATATCTGCACGCGCTGATCACGGGCTGCGAGGCTGCGCGTACCACCGCCGCAACATGGCGCTCTAGCCACCCTGTGCAGCTGGCCAAATTGGCCGATCTGCGCGCGGATTTGCAAAAGCTGCATCAGTATTTGACCACAACCCGTGCCATCGCCACGCAAGAATTGCCATGGAATGCGATTTGGCTTTGGGGGGAGGCGCATCTGAGCCTTGAAGGGCAGGAAATGCTTATCTCCATCCTGCTTGAGCCGTGCGGTGCGCTGATCGATGATTTGGAATTTTCCTTGCGCACGACCGAGCCACCCGCCCCCCCGATCACAGGGCAAGCCCGCCTTGGCGATCTGCGCCGCGCGATTGAGGCGCGCTATGACTGGGCCTTGGCTACTGATTTCAGCACGCCCGAGGCGCGCGCGCGGTTTTGGTATGTCTCGGAAGAAAAACTGGAACCCCGCTTGGGCGACCGTTTCACAGAAGACGGCGCAGAGCGCGAAGCGCCACTGGGCATCGCCCATCTGATCCGCATGGCCTATGATGCGATGGCGCACTATCCCGACCATACAGCCGCCTATGAATTTCTCTTGGCCCATCCAGACCACCGCCACATTCTGCGCCGTGTGCAATGGTTGACTGGGCGTGATTATGGTGAAATCCGCGAAAACCTCATTGGCGCGGATATCCTGCCCATCGATATGATGCGCTATAAGCTTGCCTTTTTCGGGGCCAATCATTTTGACCCGCGCTCGGATAAATGGCTGCGCATCAGCCTGTTTGCAGGGCAGCCGCACCCGGACGAGATTTGCACCCTGACAGACGGGGGTGCCCATGCAGCTTAGTACGGGGGAATGGGCACATCTGGGGCAGAAGGCCGCGCGCGGGGCGGGCTATTCTTGGGGATTGGCCGAGGAATTT
>JAGYKZ010000050.1 GCA_018401385.1 Roseicyclus sp. | reverse complement strand
AAATTGGTGATTTTCTCGGACGGGTTGGATGTCGACCGCATCGCCGAACTGCACGCCAAGTTTTCAGGCCGCGTGCGCGTTTCCTTTGGTTGGGGCACGCTGTTGACCAATGATTTCCGCGGGCTGGTCGAGGGGGATGCGCTTGCGCCCTTCTCACTGGTCTGCAAAGCCATCCGCGCCGATGGCCACCCCACGGTCAAACTCTCCGACAACCCCGAGAAGGCGATGGGGCCGGAGGATGAAATCGCACGCTATAAGCGCGTGTTCGGGGTGGGGGAACAGGAACGGGTGGAGGTGGTGGTTTAGGGGGTTAATACTTGTCGAAAACATTCATCAAGAGCGTTTCGATATGAGCGGCAGATTTGTTTACTGACACTTTTAAACTGTTAGGGTGTCCGCAACCGTTGCGCAGATCAAGGCACTTCTTCAGCTCCGCTTTCACGTTCTTGCCGATGATGGAAAGGGCCTCGATGCGATCCAAAAAATCGCCTTCGTTCATTTTCCCAATGTCGTCCTGAGATGTAGCATTCTTCCAATTCTTCCCATTGACCCGTCTCGCCTCAGCATTGAAATCGGCGAGGTGGTTCTGATGGACGTGCTTGTGCAATACATCAACAGCACCCAACCACGACATGACAATCGCCGAGCGATATAGTTCAGCCTCGTGGCACTTGATGGCCTCTTCGACAAAGTCGCGGGTTTGCTGGTCGTTGATCTTGGCCAGATGGGCGCGCAAATCGACAGCGACTTGCATCGCGGCCGGGCTGATCGACGCCACCCCAAGACCGCGAACGTGCATCCGCCCGGCATCAGTCAGTTCCCAGCCCGAAGTGCGGATGGCCTTGCCTTTTGATGCACTAAGTGTGGCGGATACGTTCCATTTCTGCATATCGCGAAAGCCTGCTGCCCTCGCAAGCTCATTGATTTTGAAAACGCGCACAGGCTCATCCTGCGTGGCGAGCACGAGCAAGATCTTGTCGAGCTTGCCAAGGTCTTTGTGAAGCCATTGCTTCAGCTCATCTGACTTCAGCAACCTTGCCCTCAACCTTCTTCTTCTCATTCGCGCTCAAGGCATATGAATCCTTGGTAGTTAGATTGATGCGCTTACTCCTAGTCAAACTCGTGAGCGCTTGAGTCATATTCTTGCTCATATTCTCCTTGTAGTATGTCGTTGCATTTTTCATTTCAGCCAAGATTGCCGCTCTGTCCGAAGTTGATTTCCCTTGGACAAGCTCAAGCTGGGCCATTGCGCATATAACGAGTTCGGGGCCAGTTTTCGCTTCCAGATGCGCCGCAATCGTGTTGGTCGAGAAAGAATACTGCTCGCCGACTACGTCGGTATTGTTACTCGTTCCATTTATAGGCAGCGACTGAACGGCAGTATCGGTCTGCGGGTTGACTTCTTCTGGCGCTTTTCCAGCCAAGTCGCCCATTGTGAGCAACAGTGCCTCAATGCCACCTGTCAAAAACGATGGGTCTCCTTCATATTCGAGTTCCATCGAGCCGACCTTGATTCTGATCTTTGCGCCATTCATGAAGTTCTCACAGTCTTTTCTTGGGACAGAGCCATCTTAAAATAATATTGATAATTTATACACATTTTTCAATAATTGTTATGAGGGTATCAACGTGTGTCGCCAAAGGAAATTCGACCTTAGACAACTACCCCTCCACCTTCCCCCGTCCTGCTTTCACCTCGGCGCGCAGTTTCTTGCCTTTGATCCGCCGTTCCACCGATCCTTTCGTGGGCCGTGTTGGGCGGCGGGGTTTGGGCACCACCAAGGCCGCGCGGATCATCTCAGCTAGTCTTTCACGGGCGATTTCGCGGTTGCGGGCTTGGCTTCTGGTATCTTGCACAAAGATCACCACAGCGCCGTCTTTCGTCCATTTCTGGCCCGCGATGCGTTCCAAGCGGCGTTTGACGGATGCGGTCAGATGGGGAGGCAGGCGGCTCGGCCCGCAATTCCACCGCCGTTGAGACCTTGTTCACATTCTGCCCGCCTGGCCCTTGGGCGCGGGTGAAGCTTTCGGTCAATTCCCAATCGGCGATGGTGATCTGGTCGGTGATGGTCAGCATCTCGCTCCCCTCCTTTCTGCGTGGGTGTTTCTGCACGCAATCTCACCCATAGCTTACACGCGGTTCGTGGCACAGCGTTGAACAAAGTTTTCTTAGCGCAAACCCTTGTTTGCGTGCCATGCGATGGCTACATGCCGCACATGAATGAAACGCCGCGTTACCCCTTTCGCCTGTGCTGTGCACATGACCCGTCTGCGCGGGGCTGCGACTGCTTTGGTGAGTTGCGGTTGTGATGCTCAAGATTATCAGTCTGTTTTTGATTTTCATGGCCCTTTTGGCCATGTTCGGAAAGCTCCGCTTGCCCAAGTTGAAATCCCGCAAACCACGCCTGCCGCGTGATCCGATGGATAAGGATAAATCAGAATGACCGCGCATTTTGCCTTGGCGGGCTTGGGCTTGGTCATATTGGTTCTGGCGGGTGATGCACTGGTGCGGGGGGCAGTGAACCTGTCGCTGCGGTTGGGGATTTCGGCGCTGATCGTCAGCCTGACCATCGTGGCCTTTGGCACATCTGCCCCTGAATTGCTGGTCTCCATCCAAGCGGTTTTGCTTGACGCGGGCGGGTTGGCCTTGGGCAATGTGGTCGGTTCGAATATTGCCAATATCTTGTTGGTTCTGGGTCTGCCCGCGCTGATTTCAGGGCTTGATCCCAGCGTTTCTGACACGCGCAAAAATTACGTTTTCATGATATGTGCCAGTCTTGTCTTTATCGTGCTGGCTTTCTTCGGGCCATTTGTCTGGTGGCACGGTGTGATCTTGTTGGTGGTATTCCTCTTGATTTTGGGGGATCAGATCCGCCATGCCATCGTGGCGCACGCGCCCGATGATGCACCTGCGGCGGAGCCTGACGACTTGGAAGGGGCGGACCCGTCCATGCCCTCGTGGAAGATCGCCGTTTACCTTGGCTTGGGCTTGATCGGGTTGCCGCTTGGGGCGGATTTGCTGATCGACAGCGCCACCCATATTGCGCGGGCCTATGGCGTGTCAGAGGCGGTGATCGGTCTGACCCTTGTGGCTTTGGGCACAAGCCTGCCAGAATTGGCGACCTCGGTGATGGCTGCCTTGCGCCGCCATGCAGATGTTGCTTTGGGCAATGTGATTGGCTCCAACATTTTCAACTTGGTGTTCATTTTCGGGGTGGCGCCATGGTTCGGGGCCGTTCCTGTTGCGATAGAGTTTTTACGCTTTGACCTGTGGGTGATGCTTGCAGCCTCATTGGCCTTGGCCCCATTTGTGTTCTTGCGATGGCGCATGGGACGCGCTGTGGGACTTCTCTTTGCGGCGCTCTATATCGGCTATGTAAGCTTCTTGTTGCAGTAGTCGGAGGATCACATATGCCCGCAGCATTGGTGACAGGCGCAGGCCAGCGCTTGGGTCAGGCCATGGCAATCGCCTTGGCAAAAGCGGGATATGATGTTGCGATTCACTACGCCTCCTCCCACCAAGGTGCAGAAGATACCGCACGCGCCATTGACGCCGCAGGTCGAAGGACGGTTTTGATCAAAGCGGATCTTTTGGACGAGGCGCAAACCCAAAACCTTTTGCAGGAGGCCCGCGCCAAGATGGGCGCGGATTTTTCTGTCTTGGTCAATAACGCCTCGATTTTTGAGTATGACACCTTTGGTGGCTTGACCCGCGAAAGTTGGGATCGGCATATGAATTCAAACTTGCGCGCAAGCGTGGTTTTGTCCGAGGCATTCGCCGCGCAGGCCCCAAAGGCCGAAAAAGACGAACAAGGTGAGCCGCGCGCGACATCGGTGATTGTCAATATGATCGACCAGCGGGTTCACAAGCTGACGCCTGATTTTGTCAGCTACACTTTGGCGAAATCCGCGCTTTGGACCTTCACCAAAACCGCCGCTCAGAATTTGGCACCCGATATTCGTGTCAATGCCATCGGGCCCGGCCCGACTTTGCGCGGGGGACGTCAGGATGCAGCCGCCTTTGCCAAACAACGCCGAGCGACAATTTTACAGCGTGGCGCAGATTTGGACGATATCACAGATGCCTTGCTCTATCTGGTGCGGGCTAAGGCTGTGACGGGGCAAATGATCGCTGTGGATGGGGGGCAGCATCTGGCATGGGCCACGCCTGATGTTATGGGAACAGAATAGCTATTATTTTGCAACATGATTGTGAGTTGTCCACTGCGCCAAAGTGATTAACGTTCGCGTAAAGGTTTGGTAACGAATTTACGACAGCGGCGCATTGACAAGCAAAATATTCAATATTTTCAAATGTTTATTTTATCGCCCAAAATTTAGGCAATTCACAGAACGCGCCGAAAAACAAGGAAAATTTCCGATGCTTCAAGGGTTTTCCGCAGGTTTATCCACAGGTTCAGTGGATACAATTTACCTTGAATTTGGCGTGTCTTCGTTGCAGCGCGATTTGGAATCAGGGCAAAGATACTCAACATGAGTGAAACCGAAGACCAAAGCATCGATCACAGCCCATCCCCCGCCCCAATGCGGGTTGGGCATGAGGTTGTTCGCGACTATTTGCGCACCCTCGATAATAGCCCGGGCGTGTATCGAATGCTCGATGCGCAAAGCCGCGTGCTTTATGTGGGCAAGGCGCGGGCGCTCAAACGGCGGGTGTCGAATTATGCGAAACCTTCGGGTCATTCTGCACGTATCGCACGGATGATTTCCGAGACGGCTTCGATGATGTTCTTGACCACGCGCACAGAAACCGAGGCGCTTCTTCTTGAGCAGAACCTGATCAAGCAACTCAAGCCGCGTTACAATGTTCTGCTGCGGGACGATAAAAGCTTCCCCAATATCGTGATTGGGGGGGCGCATGATTTCCCCCAAATTCGCAAGCATCGCGGAGCCAAGGCCGAGAAGGGGCACTATTTTGGCCCCTTCGCTTCGGCGGGCGCCGTCAACCGCACCTTAAACCAGTTGCAAAAGGTATTTTTGCTGCGCAATTGCAGCGACACCACTTTCGACAGCCGCACGCGTCCCTGTCTGCTCTACCAGATCAAGCGCTGTTCGGCCCCTTGCGTGGGTCATATCAGCCGTGCCGATTATGCGGCAACGGTGGCCGATGCCGCGCGGTTCTTGCATGGTCATTCCACCGAGATACAGGCACAATTGGCGGCCCAGATGAATGATGCAGCGGAGGCTATGGAATACGAGCGTGCCGCGGCCCTGCGTGATCGCATTCGCGCGCTGACACAAGTGCAGGGCAGTCAGGCCATTAACCCCCAAACCGTACAAGAGGCCGACATCATTGCACTGCACATGGAGGGGGGGCAGGCCTGTGTTCAGGTGTTTTTCATTCGCGCCAATCAAAATTGGGGCAACCATGATTATTACCCCCGTTTGGGCGGGTCGGAATCGCCTGATGAGGTGATGGAGGCGTTCATTGGTCAGTTTTACGACAACAAGGAACCCCCGCGCCAATTGATCCTTTCGCATGGTTTTGAAGAAACCAGTTTAATGGAAGCGGCCTTGACGCAGAAGCGTGGCGGTAAGGTCGCGATCCTTGTGCCCATGCGCGGCGAAAAGGCCGAGTTGGTCGAGGGCGCGTTGCGCAACGCGCGCGAAAGCTTGGCGCGGCGGATGGCCGAAAGCGCTACGCAAAAGAAACTGCTGCTTGGTTTGGCGGAGGCTTTCGGTCTGGAGGGTCCGCCTGCACGGGTTGAGGTCTATGACAATTCCCATATCCAAGGCGCGCATGCCGTTGGCGCAATGATCGTGGCGGGTGCGGATGGCTTGCTCAAAAGCCAATATCGTAAATTCAATATCCGAGGGGATGATGTGACCCCTGGAGACGATTTTGGTATGATGAAGGAAATGCTGACCCGCCGTTTTCAGCGGCTCTTGAAGGAAGACCCAGACCGAAAATCAGAGGCATGGCCCGATCTCTTGCTGATTGATGGGGGCGCGGGGCAGGTGAGCGCCGTGGCACAGATCATGGCGGATCTTGGCATTGACGATGTGCCCTTTATTGGTGTGGCAAAGGGTGTGGATCGGGATGCGGGTAAGGAAGAATTTCATCGCATGGGCGCGCCGCCCTTTGCGCTTAGACGCAATGATCCTGTGCTCTATTTCATCCAACGACTGCGCGATGAGGCGCACCGCTTTGCCATCGGAGCGCATCGGGATAAACGCTCCAAAGCGATAGGGGCAACCCCTTTGGACGAGGTGCCAGGCATCGGCGCCACGCGCAAGCGTGCGCTTCTGGCCCATTTTGGAAGTGCAAAAGCGGTGGCGCGTGCGGATTTGGCCGATCTGAAGGCGGTGCAAGGCATTTCGGATCGTATTGCAGAAACCATTTATGCCTTCTTCCATGATGGATCATGAGCAGGTAAGACTAAGCCCATGACATGGACGCTTCCAAATATCCTGACGGTGCTTCGTCTTTTTGCTGCGATTGCGGTGGGCTTGGCCTTTGCCGTTTTCCCCCGTCCTTTAGCGGATTGGGTGGCGTTGATGCTGTTTATCGCGGCGGCTACGACAGATTATCTTGACGGCTATCTGGCGCGCAAATGGGCGCAGGTGTCGCGGTTTGGGGCGATGCTTGACCCAATCGCAGACAAGGCCATGGTTGTGATCGCGCTGGCTATTTTGGTGGGCCTGTTTGATCTGTCCTTGGCGCTGCTTTTCCCCGTGGTATTGATCCTATTTCGCGAGGTCTTTGTGTCAGGGTTACGCGAATTCTTGGGGGCAGATGCGGGGCGGCTCAAAGTGACCAAATTGGCCAAATGGAAAACAATGGCCCAGATGGTGGCGATTGTACTGCTGTTTCTTTGGGCGATTGCCGAACATAATATGCAGGCCAATCATTCCTTCACCACGCTCAGTCTGCACGCTTTGCGCGATACCCTTGCTGTGGCGGGGCTGGCCATGGTTTGGCTTGCGGCGGGCCTGACGGTGGTCACAGGCGTCGATTACTTTGTGAAAGCGTTGCCATTTCTGAGTGACCAAAAAGGGTAAGTGATGGTCGAAGTTCGATATTTTGCGTGGTTGCGTGAGCGCGTTGGAACAGATCGCGAAACGATTGACAGCAGCGCGTCCACGGTTGGCGAATTGGTGTCGGACCTGCGCCAACAATCAGAAGCGCATGATCTGGTTTTTTCTGATCTCTCTGCAATCCGTGCCGCAGTGGATCAAGAGTTGGTCGATATGGATCATCCGATTGCCAATGCGCGTGAGATTGCTTTTTTTCCACCCATGACAGGGGGCTGAAGCCCATGTCTATCGATATCCGCGTGCAAAGCGCTGCTTTCGATCTTGGGGCCGAAGTCAACGCGTTTGCGACCGCAGCACAGGGCGCGGGGGCCGTGGTCAGTTTCACGGGGGTGGTGCGCGACCTGCCCGAACGCGCCCTCGCGCACATGGAAATTGAGCATTACCCAGGCATGACCGAGAAGGCGCTGTCGCAGATTGCCAAAGAGGCCATGGAACGGTGGCACTTGGCGCGTGTTTTGATCATCCATCGCTACGGTGTGCTTGCGCCCGATGCACAAATCATGATGGTTGCGACCGCATCACCCCATCGAAAGGCGGCCTTTGAAAGCGCTGATTTCTTGATGGATTATCTCAAATCCCGCGCACCATTTTGGAAAAAAGAGGTGCGCTATGATGGGCGCGTAGATTGGGTTGACGCCAAGGATGAAGACGAAGCGGCGCTTGCCGCTTGGAAAAAACGCTGAATTCAGGATTTTTCCAATCTGTTGCGCAGATCATCATTTTCGCGGCGCGCATCGCGCAAGCCATCCATTGTGGCGCGCAATTCAGCCTCCACCTGTGCCAATTGTGCGGTGAGTTCGCTTTCACGTTGTTCAATATAGGTGATGGCTTGATCGCGTAATTCCTCCGCGTCATGGAGATCAGACGCGAGGCGCTCCAACTCATTGACATCGGAATCTGACACGCGCGTCATGCGATGCACCAGCCAATTGGCAAACCATCCCATGGCGAAGGCAAGGATCAAGATGATCGTAATGGCGATAATGAATTCTGTGCGGTTCATTCTGGGGCTTCCTCGCCTTCTGGAGATTGGGCATCCTGAGCCCCTTCGGACGGTTCATTTTCAGCGGCGCTGCGATCAACCAATTTGAACTCGATCCGCCGATTTTTCTCGCGTCCCTCTTCCGTTTCGTTATCGGCAATCGGGTTGCTTTCGCCATAGCCACGCGCCGAGAGATTGGACACCAATATGCGGCGGGCCAAAAGGCCATTCAACACGGCATCTGCGCGCGCTTGGCTTAGGGTCAGATTCATTTCTTCACGCCCTTGGCTGTCGGTATGGCCGCCGATTTCCATGTCCACGTGGCGGCAATCAGGCAGAATTTCTGCCAATCGGTCCAAGATTGCGCTGCTGCGTGCGTTGATCTCGATGGAGCCTGGATCAAACGTGATTTTTGTCTCTGATAACAGGCTGTTGATCCGTGCAATGCAGGTTTCAGGGGTCATCAACTCTGGTTCGGGCGCAAGGCTGGTGTCGAGTGTGACATTCACTTCAAATGCCGCGCCGCCTAATTTGTCGGACAAGAGCCGCGAGATGCTCTCAATGTCACTGCGGGCCGCTGCTCTGCCGCTGATGGACAATGTCGCGGGTGTCAACAGCACTTCGCCATCATGCAGCATCGACAGCGCCTCAAGTCCCGCCAGACTGCGTACGGACCAACCTTCTGGCAGGGTCTCGTCCAAATTGGTGGCCAGATCGACATTGTCATGACCAAACAGCGCTTGCGCGAAGGCATGATTGGCCGCTGCAAGCTGCGCATCAGGAAGCCGGCCCCGCAATTGGACGGCACCGGTTTCGGAAAGGCTGGCAATGAATTCTGGCGCTTCCTCGGTGCCATCGCCCTGTGGTGCGGGGGGCAGAGTGGCTTGGAGCGAGAAAAGATCGGGCAGGTTGCGATCCAATTCTCCCACCACGCGACTGGGCCAAAGTTGCGCCGCCAAAGCCTCTCGGCTTGGCGATCAAGCTACATCTGCATCCGAAAAGGTCAGGGTGCCCTCGCCAAGTTCCACCAGAGCTGCAATTGCGATTTCGACTGCACGGGTCCATTCCGTGGATGGAACCCCAAGACCAATATCGCAGGCTTGGTCTGGGGCCAATCCCGCTTCGGCTGGCCCTGATGATGCGAGCGGCACCAGCCTCGCTATCGGCAGAACATACCTCTAGGTGGCCGTCCCCTCTACGGGTCATGCGGGGAAAGGCGAAAGGGGTGGATCACTGACGCGGGGCGGAAATATCAATAACAATTTCCAGCCCTGTCTGGGGATAGCTGCGCAGACGCGACATGGCACTGTCGCGCTCCGAGGTGCTGTCCGCAACGGCCGTCAAGGATCACTTTGCCGGCGGCAACCGAAACTTTCGAGCGTGGCAGAAGCCGCAAGGCCTGGAGGCCATATTCCAGTGCTGCATCCCATCCCTGTGGCTTGGGAAATTCCACGGTCTCGACCAGATTGGCCACTGCCACCCCATTGGTGATATCGGCAATCCGCGCGGCAATGGTTTCGCCATCGGTATCGTTGGGGATCAGGCCAATCATTGAAATGCCGTCACTGTTGCGCAGCATCTCAAGGAGAAAATCAGGGGTTTTGATCCCTGTCGGGTCGGCGACCGTGATATGGTCAATGATCCGCTCATCATCGATCACACCTGCCGATTGGGTCAGGGCGCGGAAGCGGGCGGCCTCGTTCGGGGCTTGGCCGTAAAGATGCACTTGCAACCCATCCCCGCGCAGCGTGACCCATTCGATGCTGGATTGAGCCAACCTCTGTTCCACGGCAGCAACAGAGCGGTTTTCTGTCGACACGGCAGCCGCAAAGGCCACAAGATAAGACAGAAAGCCCGCAACCAAAAAGGTCAATACGGCAGCGAGGGTCGAAGTGAATTTCATGGTCGTTTAGCACATCCGATTTTTGCCTGCGCAAGGCTTAATGGTTAATCCCGCAAGGATCAATCACAGCCATGCTGCGGCGGCAAGAAATAGCGCAAGGATCAGCCCCGCATCGCGGTTGCTGCGAAAAAGCATCAAGCAGCGCTCCACATCGTGAATGTCAAGACGCTGCAACTGCCAGATCATATGCGCGGCAAACCCCACCACACCACAGAGGCCCAAGATCAGGGGCAGGTCCGTCAGTGCGATCGAAATCGCCGCTGCGGCACCAACCGAGCTGAGGATCAAGAAACCCCAAAGCCACTGCGCGGAGTTTTCACCAAAGAGCCGTGCGGTGGATTTCACCCCAATCAGCGCATCGTCTTCGCGATCCTGATGCGCATAGATCGTGTCGTAAAACAGCGTCCAGGCGATACCCGCGAGGTAAAGCAGAATCGGCGCAAGCGTCACTTTGCCAGAATGGGCCGCCCAGGCCAGCAGCGCGCCCCAGTTGAAGGCAATGCCCAGAAAGACCTGTGGCCACCATGTAAAGCGCTTGGCGAAGGGATAAACCGCAACTGGCAGCAGGGCGAGCACACCAAGCCAGATGGCCGCTGATTTGAAACTCAGCAAAATCGCAAAGGATATCAGCGCTTGCGCGACCAGCCAGATCATCGCGGCCTTCACGCTGATTTGCCCCGAAGGTAAGGGGCGCGAGCGCGTGCGCGCCACGCTTGCGTCAATCTCACGGTCCGTGATGTCATTCCATGTGCAGCCTGCACCACGCATCAAAAAGGCCCCAATCGCGCAAGCGATCGCAATCCACAGATCATAGAATGTGCCACCTTCAGGGTCTGCGGCCACGGCCAATGACAGCCCC